>JAJYOH010000221.1 GCA_021796315.1 Chloroflexota bacterium | reverse complement strand
TTCAGCAAATCGCCCGTTTGGGCGCTATTCACCCGACTTTTCTGCCGCCTACTTCTCAATAGTTGGCAAAGGTATTGATTCACGTAATGGTTTGAGCAATTGGCGGATGGTGTCGATGCCGCGATTCTCGGCGTTGATCACCACCTGCGCGGTGGCGGTCATGCGGTTGCCGGGGATGATGTCCAGCCGTTCGCGGCCGGTGGGTCTGATCCATTGGTGCAGATCGAAGGATGTATTGACCAGCATATTGAATGCGCCCGGCTCCTGGTCTCGTCCCAAGGCAACCGCGCACTGACCCTGTGGATCGAAGTCCGCGATCAGGCAATTCCGCCCACATTGGGATGTTTCCCCGGCCAGGGCCAGGGTGGTTGTTGTTTTGGCGACACCGCCCTTGTCGCTGGCGATGGTGATGATCTTCAGCATGGTATTCTCCGTATGATTTGGATTGAATACTTTCTGGTTTCTCTTTCTGTGATGGTCATTATGCAATCCGCAGATGTACGCTGCGTTGGTCCAGCCCTCAACCGGCGATAGAAGGTGCAGCCACGATTCACCTTTTACTATTTGCGATTCCAACTGGCCATTGTTGAGCACAACTTGAACATTCTCGCCTTCGGCCAGATAACCGCGCACTTTACTGCCATCACCCTGTGTGAAACGGACATGCAGGCGTCCGTCTGGAATGCGGGTGCAAACCTTTGCTGATGCGCTTATCACGGGAGTTGGTACAAGTGTCGTTACGGTTGGCGATACAGTGGCCGGATGTATGGTTGTTTCCGGTGCAGGTGCAGAAGCTGCACTCGAATTGGACAGATAGATCATGGCGATAAAAACGCCAATGCTGATCAGTGTCACACCCAGCAAGGTGAAGAAGGTTTTCCAGTTCATGCCTTTGCCGGGTGGCGAAGGGATTGGTTTCTTCGCCATTCTGCGGCTGCGTTGGTCTTGCAGGATTTGTTTGAGTTGATCCGTGTTCATTGTTCCTTCGCCTTACTATTTGTTGTCATCAGAGATTCCACAAAGGGTCGTGTTGCCATTGTGATCTTCGCCAAACTGGGCGCCTTCGATCAGGGCCAAGGCAACCGGCTGGCCTTCCACTTCAACGTTGATGGTTTTCACGCCGGACGAGCGGGCCAATGTCCCGAGCGCTCCAAGCGCCAGAGCCAGCGCCTCACTGGGTCGAGGCAGGCGACTGGTTCCGCTGACTCCGCGCCTCTGGACCCGGATCGCGTGCGGCAATTGAATCTGCCGCAACGCGTCCAGGTTCATGGAGAAGAAGCGCTCCGCTGTCCGGCTTAGTGAGGGGAATGTCCATTGCCTTTCACGGCATCCGCCGTTGGCGCTCCCGGCAGAACCGCTTCCGGCCACTGAGCGGAATCTTCCTTTTGTTCGGCAGGGTCGGGAGTCTTCGTTTCGGTCTGCGGAGTAGGTGTGGTGGAGTCGTTGCCCGCGCCAAGTTTGTTTCTCAGATCAGCCAGGTGCGATTTCAACGCTGCCAGTTTGTCGTCACCTGCTTCGTTGGCTTTGAGCGTGTTGGCGTTTTGCTGAATGCCAAGCTGGTCGCGCAGTTTTGCGCGCGTGGCCTTTTCAACTGCATCCTGCGCGGTCTTGATCTCGGCCAGAATGGTGGCCTTGTCCAGAGTATCCTGCTTTGCCAGCAGATATTGTTCGGCATAGATCAGGTCGCGCTCCATTTCACTGATCTCGCTCATTTTGCGTTTGTGTTCAGCTGTCGCCTTGCGAGCCGAGCGGCGCACTTTTGTTTCAGGCGAGGTCATGTGATAGATAAAACCGGCCACGACATTGAGCACCACGATCAGCGGGATGGCCACGACGGCCACGCCAGTCAGCACGCCGGTCATGGCGCCGCCTTTTTGGCCGTACATCAAAGAGTCGGTCAGGCTGGTTAGGATCACGCCGGTCAGGTCGATGATGAAGAAGGACATGCTGGTCCAGTCCTGATACTGTGCGCTGGAGCCGAAGATCCACACCAATGACCAGGCGACGGCGCCGATGTCCAAGCCCCACAGCCCGACCAAGGCCAGCATTTGGAATCCATCCGGGATAGTGGTGGTGAGGAAGTCGTACGAACGCCAGGCGGTGTATACCAGGAGCACAAGATCGAGAACCAGCACTGATCAGGTCGCCAAAGCCCAGTCCGCCGTGATCGGTCTCGATGCCATTGTTGGTATTGCCGGTTAGTTCGTTTGTGATTGAAGAAGTGTTGGTAGTCATATCGGTTTACCTCGTAGTTGGTTTGAAAGTAGTGGGAAGGCAGTGTTGAAATGTGTTTGCCTCTTCGCGATGGGAGATCGCTATTTCATTTTTCGTCTGGGGACTGAACAAAACCTCCTTTCAGCTTTTGAAGCCACATAAAAGCCGGAGCCAACATCCTGATCTTTCCTTTGCTCTGGCGCATCAAGCGTAGCTGAACTGTCTCAAACAATAGCAAAGCAGAGAATAGGGCGGGGGGAAGGACACGGAAAAAGAGGTCTGCGTATTGCCAGTGAATGAAGAGCCAGTTGGCAAGCATCGAGAGGCCACCAAGGACCGCGCCGCCCGCGGCTAGGCTACCCCAGATCTTTTTCGGGTTGTGCAGAAGCATCTCACCTGTCCATGCAACCATCGTAGTAATGACTGCAAACTGCAAGGCTAGCACCGCGAAGGTGGGGGAGTAGGGTGTGTAAATGGCTTGTACGGTTGTGATGCCAACGTAGCTCGCAACAAGCCAACCAACCACCGCCACCGCACGGAGAAGCCAGGGGAGAGCATAGAGAAGCGCGGCCACGATGCCGAGAACGAGAATGGTAAAAAAGGCGGCCAGCAACTTGGCCGCATCCTTTATCTTTTCTAGCAATAAGGAAATCGTATCGTTCATTTGTTTGCCTTCTCTGTTCCTGTCTTCAACACAATGAAGTACGTGAGTTGAACGGGAGTGCTAATATCATCTGCCATTGTTTGGCTTTCAACACCCGACCAACCGCACTTTGGGCAGACAACGATCTGGTCGAGAAAATGCCCACGTTTTTCGTTTTGACCGTACTTTTTGGTTTTTGCTCTCAATTGGCTGTTGTGGTCAAAATTCCATGGTCAAGGAAAATGGCAAAAATTAACGTGAGCGTCGACCAAGACCATGCAAACGGGGATCGCAAGATAAAGATTCCCAAGAAACTGGCTGAGGACTTCTTTTTTTTAGTGCAGATTCGATAATTTCAATTATTTTTTCGTAGCCTAGAAAATCCAAAGTGTATTTAAACGCCCGAACTGAAAGTTTTCTCTCCTCGAGTTTTGTGTAACGCGCATATTTTTTTAGCCTTCTATTGATTTCTGTGCTAGAAAGGGGGCCGACTTTAGTGATCGGTGCGTTTGGCAAGTTTCGCCACCGCTCAGATTTATTTGCAAAGATATAATTATCCTGATTCGGTAGTCCTTTTTCTTCAGTCTTAATGAGATTCTTCATCAAATCTTTGACGCTATGATGTAAGACTATCCTTTGCTTATTCAAATGAAATACAAGACCATCATTTCTTTCCTCAAAATGATTCCAACGAAGATTTCTTATTTGCGAGCTCTTTAGTCCATATGCAGTAGAAAGTGCAATCAACGCAAAGTCGAAATTTCCGGTATGTGATGTTGGAATCGAAGATAATAAAGCTGTAAGCTGATTGTCATCAAAACATATGTGCTCAATAAGTTCCCTTTTTGGGAGAGTGACCATAAGAGTTGGGTTAGTTTGGCTTATTGCGGAAATTCGTTGTCGGATTGTGGAGGCGCTTAGCTTTCGGAATTTCATGTTGGTTACCCAAAGTTCGTAATGAGACTGTTTTGCTTCACTTACTTCGATCCCGGTAACACTCTTGAAATCTCGTATCGCCTGGCGGTAAACTCTTTTAGTGTTATTTGCAAATTTATTAGGGCTGATTGCTGTAGTTTTCATTGACATTACTCTGATTTGATAGGCCTTCTTTAGCTTCACGCCTTACTGTTTCTTGTTCAATTAGCCAATCCACCATTTGGCCTGGATGCCGGTGATCTTGTTCGGCTAAAGCCCTTAAAACATCACTGGTCGTCTTTAGAATCAAGAAATTAACTTTTACCTTTTGGCTTCTGTGTGTAGTGTTTATATACGGTTGTATATTACTACTGTAGTAGTAGTTAAGTCAAGAACTTTCTGGTGTTATCTTGTTATAAAATAATCACATGAATTCAGTTGAATGGTCCAAATGGGTTAATCAGAAATATGTGAGCTGGCGCGGGAACGGCAGAGCTACGGTTTCTGAATTTGCTGCATTCTTGGGGGTTAGCCAGGCAACAGTATCTGCTTGGATAAATGGGACAAGAGGAGTTCCAACCTCTAAAAAAATTATCGAGTCTGTGGGGGAGAAGTTCCCTGACGTCTACGAGATTATTTCAGACCTGTTTGGTTTTCCTGACCTCACTCCATCGGAGAAAGAAGCTTTAGATTTGTTAAATAAGCTGCCAACTGAAAAGAAAAAAGAGTTTCTTAAACGACTCCGAGACCAAGTTGATCGAAAATAACGATAGGTAAATTCATGTCGCGCTATAGTAATGATGATATAAAACTAATAAAGGAACTAAATCCTAAAGCCCAAAGTCAAATAATTAATGAGCTGCGGCTCCTGGTGCATGCTTACGCAGAAAAGCCCTCAGAAATATTTGAAAGATTTTTGTTACCAATAACTTCGATTATTTTTGCGATGTTGTTGCTAACGCATAATGCGTTTAATGTCGCGACGTATTTGTATTTTATTTTTGGGATATCTTTTGCGGTAATGTTGCTTCTATCTCTGGTGATGGGCATTAGAGGGGTTAGCGTGAGCGATATGAGAATTCTTTTCAATTTATCGATCGCTAGCCACATTTTAATATTGATAATCCTGTTTGTCGATAGTGTTGTTATTAAATTTCCGTTATTACCTTTGATACTTACTTTCGATTTTTCAATAATAGTCGCAATTTACTTGATTGGCACCTTGTTTCATATTCAGGCGATAAAGGAAAAAATCTTCATTAATACCTGTTCTCATTAAAGAATCATGGTTCATATAAAAAATTGAACCATATCACTCACGGATGCTTCTACGATTTACCCCACGGATTGTTTAAAAGAGAATCCGTGCGCACATTGATAGCCTGTTCTCTCCTCTCGGTTCGGGTCCGTGAGGTCCCGAGTTCAAATCTCGGCGCCCCGACCAGCAAGAAATAATCACCGCCTTACCGGAGGCGGTGATTTCTTTTAACTTTGTGGATGAACAAGCCAGCCGCTCATCATCATTGCATGCGGATCACGCCCAAAGGCAAGACGTTTGGCCCAGGTGCTGGAAAAGCTTTTTAGAGAATCAATGTTCATCAGCGCGGGAGGATCGATCTGCCATCCCGCTCGAATCATGTTGTTATAAATTTGTTCTGCTCCACCTTCGAGACTCCAACCTGTCTCTGCCAGCGCTCCGCTGTTCAAACGCACATCGACTGATGCAATTGAATTTGAAATCGATTCGATTCCGCGCATCAATCTTGTGTCGCCAGCCAGCAACCTTTCAAGCAGACTGCCCCACGGAAAGTTGATGGTAATGTGTGAGATCAATCCATTTAATTCTCTCGGCAGAGCCTGTGCATTGGCGATGACGAAGAGCATGTTCGGCAATTTTGCGCGCGAATGCTCTTTTAGATTTTCACGGCACGAGTCGACGCCGATCACGAACCAGCTCGGATTATTGTCGGCGAGGGAATGCACATAGCGGCCGTCGCCCGTTCCCAGGTCGAGGACGATGCGGTTGCAGCCTGCAAGTCTTTCTGTCAATTCATTAAAGTCTAAATCACGGGACGCTCTGCCCCGAATTGTTTCCATGAAGAACCTCCAATCTGTCGGGTTGATGAATAGAGACAGATTGGAGCAGGCGGAGCGCGGGCGCGCGAAAACAGACGGCTTCGTCAGATGCCGTCGAGATCGTCGGGTGTAGGTTTTTTACGAGTTAGGGGAAATACAAAGCAAGCCCGTTGGGCCGTGCAAATATTTTGTCTGGATTGGATGAAAACTTAACAGGATGGTCGGATGGTGTTCATGCTGAAATTATAGCATCGAGGAAACATCGTGGGCGTTAGAAATTTATAAAATAAAAAAGAGGCCGGTGATTTCACTGACCTCTTTGCTTGTTGCTTGATTATGCCGCTGACGGATCGCCGCGAATGTTATCCTTCGTTTTCTTTTTCCGGTCCCATCTGCACGCCGACAGAATTAAAACCAGAGTCAACGTATAAAACTTCACCGGTGATGCGCGCCGAAAGATTGGACGCCAAGAACACAGCGGCATTACCTACATCTTCAATGGTCACGTTCTCGCGCATGGGGGAGATGTCCGCGAAGTGTTTGTACATATCGCGGAATCCGCCCACGCCCGCCGCGGCCAGCGTGCGGATCGGTCCGGCTGAAATCGCGTTGACGCGGATCTTCTGCGGGCCGAGATCATAAGCCAGGTAACGCGTCGAAGATTCGAGCGCGGCTTTGGCAACGCCCATCACGTTGTAGTGCGGCGCAACCTTGACCGAGCCATAATAGGTCATGCACATCAACGACGCGCCCGGATTCAAAATTGGCAAATATGCTTTTGCCAGCGCAACGAACGAGAACACAGAAATATCCATCGCGTTCTTGAAGCCTTCGCGCGAGGTGTTGTAATAAGGGCCGGTCAATTCTTCGCGGCCAGCGAAAGCCACCGAGTGCACCAGAATGTCCACCTTGCCAAAATTCTTTTCGGTTTTTTCAACCACCGCCGCGATCTGGTCATCCCTGGTCATGTCGCATTCTTCGACGAACCTGCATCCGACCTGTTCGGCCAGCGGCTTGACGCGACGTTCGAGCGCCTCGCCCGCGTAACTAATTCCGATCTTCGCGCCTTCACGGTGCATGGCCTGCGTGATGCCCCATGCGATCGAGCGTTCATTCGCGAGACCAAAGATCAGTGCGTTCTTTCCATCGAGTAAACCCATTGTTCCTCCAAAAATTTTTTGTCATTGCGAGACGGCGCAAGCCGTCGCGGCAATCTCAAATTTGAAACTAACAATCGGCCGAGATTGCTTCGTCGCTACGCTTCTCGCAATGACGTGTTAGATCTTCCAGCCTTTGACTAAAAACCGCCACGGCTTCGACAGCCACGGTTCCGGCGTACTATTTAAACCCACGCGCGGACCTTTCGTCACGAGCGAGTTTGGGACGGCCTGCCCCGCTTCGATCCGCAGACTTGAAGCGGCCTCCGTTAAATCCAGGCCGTTCTCGCTTTTGGTGATTCCCATCGCCTGCGTTAATTTGCCCGGACCAAAAGTATCGCGCCCGCTTCGCCGCTTTGACATGATCTCGATTCCTTCGATTGGTTGGATGGCGCGTATCAGCACCGCGGCCGGATATCCTTCGCGTTCGGTGACCACGTTCAACATCCAATGATTTCCGTAAGTGAAGTAAACGTAGGCATGTCCTGGCGGGCCATACATCACCTGTGTGCGCGGGGTTCGTCCGGCTTTGGCATGGCAAGCCATATCTTTTTCGCTGATGTAAGCCTCGGTCTCGGTGATGATGCCGATCAATTTTTGTCCATCCAAAATTCGAACAAGCCGCGCGCCGATCAATTCGCGCGCGACCTTCAATGTTGGCCGATTATAAAATTTGCGCGAAAGAGTCATTGGGGTTTGAATGTTTGAAGGTTGGAAAGTTGGCAAGTTAACTTTTAAACTTTCAAACCTGTCACCTGTAAACAGAATCACTTAAATCTCGCATCTCGTTTCAACGTCAATCTCAATCCTTCATCCAATTTAATCGAAGGACGATAATTCAACTTTTCCTGTGCGAGGGTCAAGTCAGCGCTCATGCGCGAGACGCCGCCCGAAGTCTGTGAGTTATAAATTACTTCGGCTTTACCGCCGGTGACATCCAACACGTGCCTCACCAGGTCGCGCACGCTGATCTCCATCCCCGAACCGACGTTGATAACCAGCCCGTTGATATTTGGCGCAGTCGCCGCCGCCACCATGGCGCTGACAACGTCATCCACGTAAACATAATCGCGTGTCTGATTTCCATCGCCGTGGACAACGAGCGTACCATTGCGCAAAGCTTGGCGCAAATAATATGGCACGACCGGAGGGTGAGAGGGCGGAAGATGTTGCCCCGGTCCATACGCGTTGAAGATGCGCAAGCTGACGGTTTCAATGCCCCACAATCCGCCGATGGTGCGAACATAAAATTCAGCTGCCAGTTTTGAAACCGCATACGGTGAACGCGGATTCGGCGTGACGGTCTCACACAAAGGCTGCTCGCCAAGATCACCGTATACCGCGCCGGACGAAGCCAGCACCACGCGCCGCACGCCGACATCGCGCATGGCCTCCATTAAAGCCACCGTCCCGCCGACGTTGACGTTGTTGTAATCGCGCGGATATAAAACTGATTCGGGAACCGAGACGCGCGCTGCCAGGTGATAGACCACATCCACTTCCTGAAGCAGAGTCCACAGCTTGGGGCGGTCACTGACGTCGCCGCGCGTGAAATGTACGTCAGGTGAAAGAGCCTGCGGATCGCCTGTGGATAGATCGTCCAGCCCGCGCACCTGGTGTCCCTCGCGGGCGAGGTGGTTGGCTAACGTCGACCCGATGAAACCGGCCGCGCCGGTGATGAGGAAATTCATGGATGGGATTATAAGGGTTATCGTTGATATTGTGCGATGGCTTCGTCTGTAAATGGCCGCCC
>JAJYOH010000220.1 GCA_021796315.1 Chloroflexota bacterium | reverse complement strand
AAATCCAAGCCACGCCCGACAATGTAGATGCCGATTTCATCCCTGACCGTTTCGACCCGGACCTCAACTCTAGCCAAACCACTTTCTTTTGGACCTATCAAGATAAACCATAAACTCATTATTGTTTTAAAATATAAGTACAAGAGACCAAGGAGACTTTATATGTACACCACTGATATGTACGAAGGCGTGCACGCAGAAACCATCATGATGACAGGCGCAAACGGCGACCAGATCAACGCATATCTGGCGCGTCCGCTTGGCAAGGGTTCGTTCCCAGCGATAGTGCTGGCACATCACATGCCCGGCTGGGACGCGTGGTACCGCGAGACAACGTTCAAATTTGCGCTGCATGGTTACATTGCCATTTCACCCAATTTGTATTTCCGCGCGGGACACGGAACGCCCGAAGATATCGCGGCCAAAGTCCGCGCGGACAGCGGCGTGCCAGATGATCAAGTTGTTGGCGATTTGGCGGGCGCGATGAAGTATGTCCGCGCGCTGAAAGATTGCAATGGAAAGGTCGGCGTATTCGGCACATGTTCCGGCGGACGGCACGCCTATCTCGCGGCCTGCCGCACTCCGGGCTTCGACGCGCTGGTGGATTGCTGGGGCGGCAACGTTGTGATGAAACCCGAACAACTTTCGCCAAAGATGCCTGCCTCGCCTTTGGATTATACAAAGGATCTACCCTGTCCCATTTTGGGGTTGTTCGGCAATGACGATTCCAGTCCATCGCCGGAGCAGGTCAACATCCACGAAGCGGAACTCAAGAAATACAAAAAGAATTACGAGTTCCATCGCTATGCGGGCGCAGGTCATGGATTCTTTTATTATCACCGTCCCATGTACCGGCAAGAACAGGCTGTGGATGGCTGGCAAAAAGTCTTTGCGTTTCTAGAAAAATATTTAGCGTAAAACCATCCACCACGGAGAGCGCCGAGAACACAGAGAAAAAATAAAGGAAAGACTCTGCGGTCTCTGTGAACCCTGTGGTGAATCGCAAAAGGAAAATTATTATGTGCACAATGATCGTTGAAAATGTAAAGATCAATGGCAGCGGCAAAGTGAACAACGACTGGATCACTTTGGATCAAGCCAACGTTTCGTATGACCATCCGTTCAATGCGCCGTTTGAACACGCGCTCAATATTGACTTTGTGAACGCCTCGCTCGGACCCTCGAGCCGGGTTGCCGTTGAATTGAGCGCCTCCGCCGCCCGTGATTTGGTCCGAACGATTCTCGAAGTGTTGGATCAGGCCGAAGCGGGCGGACATCTATCGAAAGAATAGGAAATGCAAATGGAATTCCGCGATACCGTCATCAAAAGAAGAATGGTCCGAAATTTTTCAGACCGTCCCATCGCACCGGAAATAATTGATCGCATCGTCGAACTGACGCGTCACGCGCCAAGCGCAGGCTTCACGCAGGGACAATCGTTCATCGTCGTCACGCGGCCCGACCTGAAAAAGGCTATCGCGGAAACTTGCGAGGAAGAAGAATACGTTAAAAGCGGATTCGATCCTTTTATATCGAAAGCGCCGGTTCTTCTGATTCCGTGTACGAGCGAAGCCGCGTATCATCGCCGATATCAGGAAAATGATAAAATCAACGAAGATGGGACGGAGATCGTCTGGCCTGTGCCGTATTGGTTCATGGACATTGGCTTGCGGTCATGATTGCTTTGCTCGCCGCCGTGGATGAAGGTTTGGTCGCCGCCTTTGCCGGGTCGAAGGATTTGGACGCGCTTCGGAGACTGCTAAATATTCCCGCCGAGGTCACTCCAGTTGGCGTCGTTGGAGTTGGATATCGCGCATCAGATGTTCCATCGCCATCCTTGAAGCGCGGGCGAAAATCAGACGCGGAATATCTCCATCGCGAAAAGTGGTGAAACAAAAACTTCTCGTTGACTTTGTGTATTTCTCGTGCTAACATAATTTTGTAAATTGTTCCGTCAAAAACAAAAACACTGATCCGAGGCTTTAGCATAATCGTTTAGACAGAGGGAGCGGGTCTTGGCAAGCATGAAAGCGAAACCATCCATCACGGATTCGGTTTCGCTTTTTTGTTCATCACACAGGGTTACGTAGCTTTTCTTCCTGTCCGAGTTTTTCAAAACCTTATGAGGAGGATTCAAAATGGACGAACGTACACATTCCTGGATTGCAATCCGTGCAATCGCGCTTCTCGAAGATAAGCAGGAAGCGCCCAACCTGGTGAAATTGCTAAAACCTGCTATGAAGAAAGCGTCCGTCGGGGCTTGGATCCCCGATCAAACGGATGCCAAGAGAGGGGATGCAGGCAGTAAAACTGAAAATCATGTTCTAAAGATAGAGCCTTATAAATTTGCCGCTCAACGGGATCGCTTCACTCTTTGCAAAAATAATTTACTGGAACTTATCGGTATGTACCGTACGATAGCCCAGTACTTACAGCAGGATCAAACTCTGGATGACAAGTGGTGGGGAAGCCCCTACAAGGCGGATATACCAAAAGCGGGACAACATTTGCCCAACCGCGTAATGGCCCTAAGCACGATGCTGAAAGATTTGCTTCTAATGGGAAATCAAAGAATAGATCAATTGACGTCCCAGAATGGAAAATACAAGCAATTCATGAAGCCCGAAGTATGCACAAAAGAGGAAGCAGCCGCGATGTACTTCTTCACACTGAGTCATTTCGTTGCCGATATTTGTATGCCATGCCATTGCGATGCCAGATTACTTTCCGGTTATGGAGCCGGGCTGCACAAGGAATTGGAAGCGCATTGGTCGAAAATAGTAGGAACCGGATTTGAGAAGAAGAATCTGGCCGAGAAGGGAACAAATAACGATAAACTTCTCCAGCAGGCTAGAACGATTGATGCCAAATTCAACCTCCAGTTTGCACAGGGCGAGATTCCAAGCCTTCACCCAGAGCAGGATGAATGGTCGGAAGCCATGTATCTTTGCCGGGCATCTTTTGCCATTGCCAGCATCATTGCCCCATATACGATTTATAACTATGATAACAACCAGCCTCACGCACCCTTCGAAGTCGTTTTTGGAAATGGCAATGAACCCCTCCTTGCAGAGATGGATGCCGTTCTAATTCATGACGCCATTTTGAATACCGCCATATTCTGGAAACATCTCTGGGACGAGATCTCAAAGAACTAACAAGAGCTGCCGATATAGCCTCGTGGTGCTCATAGAAAGATGCCAGGATGGTGCGGCATCCAGATGCCTGTGCCATCTTTAAAGCGCGGACGAAAACCGAGCGATGAATATTTCCATCGAAAAGTGGCTGAAAACAAATACGGAGCAAAACCGCGTTAAGTGCTTGACTCTCATCTCTCAGTCGTGCAATAATGTTTTTGGAGCTTGAGCTCAGTATATTTCCGTTGATGAGCTGCTAAACACTTTCTATCTCCTACCGCGCGATTCCCGTCCCTCAACTGAACGCCGTCGAACAGTCCATACTGAGACTCCACAGTCGCCATTCTATGCCGCTCTCCATGCCGCAATAATGGTCTAATTGATTATGGGGTATTTTTCTTCCTTTTCTAGTGAAAGGAGGTGGTTTTGGTATTTCACGCGTCAACAATTACATTGCTGATCGTTCTCTCTGACGTTCGAAAGAGGTGAATTATGTCCATGAAGATTTCCGCCAACAGAATATACGAAATCCAGGAGCTTTCTCACGATCCCACCTTACTTGAAAGCGACCTCGAAACTGCCCTCCACAAGATTGGCCAGGTATGTGCAAAAGGCTTAAACATCGAAGAAGTTGTGTTCTGGCGTTTCTCTCAGGACGGAGAAAACTTTTCCTGTATTTCAGTTTACAAGGCAGGTCGAAAAACACCAATTAAGCCAAAACCGATTCGCATTCAACAAATCAAAAACTATATTGGCGCAATTCAAAACGTTCCATATATGATGGTCTTCAATTCTCAGCACAAAAACAACAAAACAGCGCGCGAGTTCCTGCGACAGGAAGTCAAGACCAGCTTGCATGTTCCGATCTACGTCAGCGGCGCGCTGAGCGGGGCGATTCATTTCAATCAGATCAAAACGGAAGGCGAATGGAGTCTTGCCGACCGCGTCTTTGCCTGTGAAGCTGCTGACCTGACCGCGACTGTATTGCAAAACTCCGGCATGAAAGGGCCCGAGCAATATACACCAGATGTCATAGAAATGCTCGACCACGTTTTGGATCATGTTCTGAAGGAACTCAACCATGAACATGGCATGATCCGACTTGACGAGATTCCTGTCACACGCGGGTACACATCCGAAGCCGAAATGGAATTCATCAACCATTATCGAACATCGCCGGACCTTACTGACCACACCGTGATTGTGACAGACCTGCAACTGGTCATGCGAAGTTCCAGAAAACTGTTCGATGTGCTGAAGAACGCAGGAATTCGCTCGTTCGTCACTGTGCCAATCACTACAGACACAAACCAGATTGGCTGCATCCACGTTGCTTCCCGCTCGGTTACAGATTGGAGACCGGAAGAGATTGCCCTGCTCGAATGGGTCGCCCGCCACATCGCGCGCGTCGTGGATGATATTTGGATTCGCCAAGATAATCGTACGCTTAGCAGGTTAATCCAAACCTTCCACAATAACACACGAACCTTGAATCGAATGATGCTATTTGATGAAGCAGTGAAGACAATCGGCCAGAGCACTACGGACGTGCTTGGAACGGATATGGCCTTCATCATTCTCCGTAACCCGGATAACACAATCAGCGCTCCCTGGATCAGCGGCTTGAATCCAGATACGATCAACCGCATCGTAGACACAGAAGGTGCAGCGGTTCAAACCATTTTGCGACACAGCAAATCACCGATCCTATTTCCAGATGTTCGGAAGTCGGTCTTGCCGACTTCTCTGCAACAGCACCTGATCGAGAAGAAAGTCCAATCCATCCGCATCTTCCCGTTTGTATATGAAGACCAGACCATGGGAGCTGTGCTTGGATTTTACAAGTACACGCGTTTGTTCACACGCAACGAACGCAGCATCCTTTCCCTTTTTGCCAACACTGCTACGCTTACATTGCAAAACGCGTGGATGTACGATCAGATTAAACAGGGTTACCTGGGGTTGGCGCTTGCGCTGGCATATGCTGAGGACGCGCGAGAAGTCAATATTCCGGATTCCAGTTCAAAGTCCGCGAAGCTTGCCGAAGAAACGGCACGTGCGCTGAAAGTCCCAGAGGATGAAGTCATGAGCATCCGGTGGGCAGCACTTTTGCACGACATCGGGAAGAAGGATATTCCTGAAAGTATCCTGCAAAAGTCTGGCCCGCTGAACGAAAATGAATGGGATATGGTGCGTCTCAGCCCGCAAACCGGTGAGAAGATGCTTGAACCATTGCCACAATTACATGGCGTCGCAAAGATCATCCGAAACTTCCATGAGCATTATGATGGTACTGGATATCCCGATCGGTTGAAGGGCAACGAAATTCCTATTGGCGCCAAAGTATTAGCTGTTACGGACGCCTATACCAGCATGATTGATAAGCGCGCCTACCGAGATTCACGCCCTCCGCAGGATGCCTTACGCGAAATCCAGCGTTATCGCGGGAAGTATTTTGATCCGGTTGTGGTAGATGCTTTCAAAAATGTCGCCGAGAAACACACCCATTGAGAATTGCTGCATTTACTGATCAATTTAGAAACCGGAACCTGTTCAGTTGGCAGGTTCCGGAAATTTATCACCACATTTATACACCCACATCGCGAAGCGTCGAAGCGCGGAATCACACTGTGATCCCCGCGCTCCAATAATCGGAAAAACTAAACAGCGCGTTTGAAGAACTCAAGCCGCGATGGGTTCAGTCGTTCCCTGGACAACTCTGTAAACTACATCATGCACTCGTACTGGCTCGATGACTTTGATGGCTACATCCTCACCCGGCTTCACGATCACCACATTGTGATGATTGATCTCTATCGAATCCACTCGCTGCGTGAAATCCGTTTGGTGTCCGAGAAAGTGAATCGTATCGCCGATTTTCAAGCCGATTTGTAGTGACAGAACTGCCACACAGAGATGGTTGTAAAAATGGGTGACCCGGCCAACTTCGATTTCCATAAGCTTACTCCTTTCCTGGTGCTTTCACGATCAGCACAGAACAATTCGAATAATGGATGAGTTTGCGCGAAACACTTCCCATCCACCAGCCTTTGAACTGGCTCAAACCGCGTGACCCGGTCACGATCAAATCCATGTGATTTGATTTAACATATTCGATGATCTCAGTCGCCGCGTCGCCGCGCTCCAGAACGGGTGTGGATTCAATTCCATTGCGCTGAAGCAGATCACAGGTCCGTTTAAGAAGCGCTTCCCCATTACACTTCTGCTTTTCCAGCAAAGCTGCTGCTTCATCAACGATGGCCTGCTCTACATAAGCAGTCTGCCAGACTCCCGCGAGCGAAGTCATCATGATCGGATGTTCCTCAGGAGGCATTACATGCATGACATGCACATCCACATTTTTGGGTAGAGGGAGCTTGGTTAGATAACGAACAGCATGCTGGGCATTCGGCGATCCGTCGGTGACGATCAGGATGTGCCGCAGACCCTGAAACGGTGCGCGCACGATCAGCACTGGACAATAGGCATATTCCACGACTTGTTGCGCTACACCGCCAAGCAGAATCCCGAGAGTTGCGCGCAAACCTTTTGCGCCCAGCACAATCAGGTCAGGCTTATCAGCCTCTGCAATTTCGATGATCTTTTCAGCAGGCTCGCCCAGCACGAGGTTTGTTTCCGTCATGATCCCCTTATTCAAAAGTCGTTCCTTCGTCTGTGCCAGAGCTTTTTCAAAATCCGGAAGCGCAGGAATTTGATCCGGGGTAAAAACGCGTAGGTCCGTGACTCGGCTTTTGGGCGGCAACAAAAGTTCACCCAACAATTCGACAGCCGCTTGAGCATGTTGCGAACCGTCATCCGCCAGAAGGATATTCAGCCGTTTCTTCGGGGTCATCTTCCACCTCCTTTCAAACGCTGAGGCCCTTCCCACATCTAATGTAGCACAAACCGACATTGCATTTCTAGTCCCCTGACCAGGATACCGCACTTGCGCTTTATAATTCAGCAAATGCGAAAACCATTTATTTTGTTATTGATCTTACTGGTGATCATTTTGACTGCCTGCAACACGACTCCAACCTCGCCGACTCAGACTCCGCTTCCTCCCGCGCCGATAACGGCTACCGCTACCGAAACCGCTGCGCCTACGGACACTCCCTTCCCCACCCCTACGCCGACGGTCACGCCGGTTCCCACGCTTCAACTTTCGCTGTTCAACGATGACGCGCTCAAGGCGCAGGTTGACCAACTCGCAGCCGACTTTCTGAAAGACACGCGCGATGCCGGGGTGTCAATCGCCATCGTCAAACGCGACCCGCTCACAGGTCAATTGAGAACGATGCTTTTGAATTATGGCGTCATGTCAAAAGATACCAAGCAACCCGTCACATCTGATACGGTTTATGAAATCGGTTCGATCACGAAAGTGTTCACGGGCATTCTTTTAGCTAAAGCCATAAACGATGGCAAAGCCAGCCTGGACGACCCGTTACAAAATTATCTTCCGCTCGGTAATAAGGCTCCGTCCTATGACAACATTCCGATCACATTGGCAAATCTTGCAACGCATCGCTCTTCCCTGCCGCGCGATTTCGGCTCCGACGATATGCAGGAACTTTACAATTGGCTGAACACTCTTAGAATCGACCACGCGCCCGGCTCGGAATATGTTTATTCCAACGTCGGCTATGAATTGCTTGGCGATATCCTGGCCCGGCTTTACGGAAGTGATTTTGGCACGCTCGAATTTCAATCGGTGAGCAAGCCATTGGGCATGCTCGATACAACCGAGACTCTTTCCAGCGATCAAGAGGATCGTCTCGCACAAGGTTACGATTACTACGGTTCAGGCGCACCTTATTTTCCAGAAGCCGGTGCAATGGGTCCGGCGGGCTATTTGCATTCAACGCTTCACGACATGGCTATTTTCCTCGTTGCAAACATGCAGCCCGAGTCCACGCCGCTGGCTCCGGCCATAAAACTCGCGCAGGTATCCGAGGCGCAGGGGCGGAATCCCGGAACCGGCGCGGGTTTGGGATGGAATATGGATCACCCCAACACGCCTTATGAACGCATTTGGAAAGATGGCGCAACGAACGGTTTCTCAAGTTATATTTCGTTTGTCCGTGATGGAAGTTCAGGTTTTGTTCTTCTGGCAAACGGTCAATACATTGACAATCTCGCATCGGATATGATTCAATTGCTGGGCGAATAAAGATTGTGAGGAAAAATGATCTTAGCCGTTCTGGAAAATTTGTCGAAAGCCGAAATCCTATTGAACAATCTCTCCGAGGCCGATTTCAATTTGGATGATGTTTCGGTCATCCATGCTGACGTCAAACAGCGCGATGCGGTTGCGAAAGATGTCGGTCCGCTAAAAGGCACGGCGCCGGAAAAGCTCACAGAAAAGCTGACCCGGCTCGGTGTCCCAAAGAAAGACGCAGAGATTTGTCAGGATGCAATTTTCAAAAACAAAGTCGTTGTAGTGATGGAAATCCCGTCAGAATTAAATGAAACAGCGGAGGAAATGTTCCGCGATTATTCAGCCCAAATCATCAAAGGAGATACAAAATGAAGACTCGTATGATCGTTTTAACCTTATTCGTTAGCGTAGCGATCATATTGGCGTGTGGAGCTGTACCAACAGCCACCAGCGCACCGGCAA
>JAJYOH010000219.1 GCA_021796315.1 Chloroflexota bacterium | reverse complement strand
ACTGAGCGGATGCGGTGTTAAATATCGAAAGGCATTTGACCTCGCTGATTCAGTTTACTGGTGGGAGCCCACGCATCCCATCTTTAATGAACCCAATCAGGTGCTTCCGCTCGTGCACTATAACCGTTATTGGGCGAATGGCTCCGGGGATCAGATCATGATTGCAGGCTCAGGCGATGCAACCATGCTGGCAGGTCTTTCTTCGAAGAAAAGCGATGAAGGCACGCTTGCCACCTGCTATCAGGGCCGGGTAGTCATTCAAACGTTCTCCGACCATGACTATAACCAGGCGAATATCATTCCACTCTGGCAGAACTATATTCACTATACATTGAAGAACCACTTTGCGGTTGCGCCATAAAAGAATATCAAATAACTTATAATTTGTGCGGAGCGGATGCCTGCTCCGCACATTTTTTTGGAGATGCCAATATGACCTATACACAGACACGTTGGAGTCTTGCTGATCTTTTCCCCGGCTTCGATAGCTCGGAACTGGAAGCGGGGTTCGATAAAGTTGAAGAGCAGGTGGCGTCTTTTGAAGGCGTGCGAGGCAAATTAAAACCTGAAATGGATGCGGAACAATTCATCGACGTGGTACGCGCTTCGGAGGAAACGACTCGCATCGTGAGTAAATTGTATTCATTCGCAGGCCTGTCCTTTGCGGCGGATACACAAGACCAGGCCGCACAAACCTTGATGGGGCGCATCGAGCAATTCGCGGCCGAAATGCAAAACCGCACTCTCTTTTTTAGTTTGTGGTGGAAGGAAGTTGATGACGCGAATGCCAAACGATTGATGGATGCGTCGGGCGATTATCGTTATTATCTGGATGAGATCCGTCACTTCAAGCCATACACATTGAGTGAGGCGGAGGAGAAGATCGTCAATCTTAAAAATGTAACCGGAGCCAGTGCGCTCAACACGCTCTATGATTCGATCACAAATCGATATGTTTTTAAATTTGAAGTGAATGGTGAAGTCAAAGAATTGACTGCCGGAGAATTGCAGGCTTATCGCAACAGCGCCGACCCGGATGAACGTGCGCGCAGTTACCAGGAACAATTCCGCATCTTCGGTGCAGACGTTCAAATCCTCGGACAGATGTATCAGGCGCTGGTACGTGACTGGCATAACGAGAATGTTTCCTTGCGTAAATTTCCCAGCGCCATCTCGGCGCGCAATCTCGGAAATGATATTCCCGACGAAGCGGTTAATGCCTTGCTGGACGTGGCAAGAAAGAATACCAAACTGTTCCAGCGTTATTTCAAGATCAAGGCCAAACAAATCGGCGTGGACAAATTGCGCCGCTACGATATTTATGCGCCGGTAACCAAAGCGGAGAAAAAGTTCGAGTTCGACGCGGCCGCTCAAATGGTGTTTGAAGCGTTTGGTTCATTCGATCCGAAGATCGCCGAACTGGCGCGTCGAGTTTTGGATCAGAATCATCTGGATGGAGAAATCCGCAAAGGCAAGGACAGCGGCGCATTTTGCTGGTCGGTCGTTCCAGAAATGACGCCATACGTATTACTCAACTACCAGGGTCGTGCGCGCGACGTGGCAACGATGGCGCACGAACTTGGACATGCCATTCACTCGATGTTGGCTGGGCATCACACCACATTTACATTTCAATCGTCCCTGCCGCTGGCTGAAACGGCGTCCACATTCGGCGAAATGATGCTGACCGATAAATTGTTGAGCGAAGAGACCGACGAAGCCGTGCGCCGCGATGTTTTGTTCAAACAGATGGACGATGCCTATGCAACCATTATGCGCCAGTCGTATTTTGCGATGTTCGAAAAGCAGGTGCATGAGATGATCCAGAAGAACGCCTCAGTGGATGAAATATCCGCGGCTTATTTTGAAAATTTGAAGGAGCAATTTGGCGATGCAGTGGAATTGAGCGATGAGTTCAAGTGGGAATGGGTTACGATTCCGCATATCTATCACACGCCATTTTATGTGTACGCTTATGCCTTTGGACAATTGCTGGTATTCTCACTGTATCAACAATTCAAAGTCGAAGGCGATTCATTCAAGCCGAAATACCTAAAGATCCTGTCGGCGGGTGGATCGGAAGCTCCGGCCAAGATTTTAGCGGATGCGGGCATCGATATTCGTTCGGCAAAATTCTGGCAGGGCGGTTTTGATGTGCTGGAAAAATTGATCGGCGAACTGGAAAAAATAAATTAAATAAACCTGTGGATGAAAATCATCCGCAGGTTTTATACCAATAAAAATATTTGTAATTGTGTGATTTAGATAACAGTAAACTGCATGGGATTGGTGGGGTTGTATTTGATCCTGATCGTATCGCCTGCGCGCGGGATGGCAATCTTTGAGACTATGGTTTCGCCGGTCACGGGTAAGGCGCCGCCGTATGCAGCATTGATCGTCAGACTCAACACGACAACCGGATTGTCGTTGATCATTTTGCCGGTATCCTGAATGGCCGTAACCACGGCTGTCGTTTCCATGCCATCCGGGTTCTGAAATTGCTTCTGCATGTCGATTGCGTTCTGTGCCTGAGCCATGGCATTATCGGTCTGCTCGACAAAATCTTTTCCCATGAAGGCTTTGTTCAAGCCTTTGACTAAAGGGTTATTCAAAGTCTTGTTGGCCTGGTCAAGAGCTTTCTGTGGATCTTTTTCGATCTTTCGTCCGAACATGATGTTTTCTCCTTTTTTATTTTTGTTGGTTAGGTGTTTCGATAATAACCTCCGTGTGTGGCTTGAACAATCCGTCCTCGGTCATGCAGTACCTTCGTCCTATAACAAAATAAAAGCCGGACGTACATACGTCCGGCTTTTGCTGAAGCTTTTATATTTCGTACTCGGCTTGTTCTTCGTCAACTGCCATCACTGGTTCGTCAGTTGGTTTCCTGTCGAGGAACTGGAGCAAAAGGGCGACAACCTTTGTGGAATATTTGGTCTCGCCCTTGTCTTCATATTTATCCGTCTTGAGCCGCCCTTCGAGATAGATCAGGCTGCCTTTCTTGAGATACTGTTCGCAGACTTCGGCTAGGCGACCCCAAGCTTCAACGTAGACCCATTCAGTGTATTCCTTGGTCTCGCTTCCGCTTTTCCAGCGTTGCGAAACGGCGACGCTAAAATGGGCTACTTTCTTGCCATTGGGTGTGAAGCGCGTCTCAGGTTCCTTACCGAGACGCCCGATCAGTTGCACGCGATTTAATGCTGGCATATCTCCCTCCTTTCCTTCAAACTTTTAGAGGCAATGTTTCGTGTCATATCAAATCTCCTTTTCTCTAAAAGAACAGTTATGGATTGTTCGAACGGATTATACTTTGGTTACTGCCCCGTCTTTTCGGGCGTTGCCTCGGCGGGCGGGGCATTTCGCTTCAAAACGAGCATACCCGTTTTCATCTCTACGACATTATATCCGGCGGGCACTGCATCGAGCACGCCTTCCTTGATCTCCTTCGAGAAGTAAAACATCTTTCCGTTGGAGTGCAGGTAATAGGTAGTGCCTTTTGAGTTGGTATGTGAGTAGGCCATTTTTTCTCCATTTCTAAATTTGATGATAAAAGTGTAGCACAGATTTTCTAAACTTGTCAACCAGGAATTTTGGAACATGATGATTGTCACCGCACTCGAAGAATTACGCGCCGCCCGCCTCCTTCTGGACGGGACGCTGGGTCTCGTGCCAACGATGGGATACCTGCACGAAGGGCATCTCTCCCTTACCCGCCGCGCAAAGGCCGAGTGCAAATTTGTGGCCGTGAGTATCTTTGTCAACCCCGCGCAGTTTGCGCCTACTGACGATCTTTCCAAATATCCGCGTGACCTTGAGCGTGATTTGCGCCTGCTCGAATCCGCTGGCGTGGATTTGGTCTGGACGCCCACGCCTGAAGTGATGTATCCGCCCGGGTTCCAGACGTGGGTTGAAGTCGAGGAAATGACGCGCCCGCTCGAAGGTTCGATGAGACCCGGCCACTTTCGCGGCGTCACAACGGTTGTTTCCAAACTGTTCAATGCTGTCCAGCCAACGAAGGCCTACTTCGGACAAAAGGACGCGCAGCAGGCGGCCGTTATCCGCCAGATGACGCGTGATCTGAATTTCCCAATCGAGATCGTTGTTTGCCCGATCGTGCGCGAACCGGACGGACTTGCCATGTCGAGCCGCAATGTTTATCTTGGCATTGAGCAGCGCAAGGCCGCCACGGTTTTGTTTCGTGCCCTTGGCGCTGCAAAAGATGAATTTGAAAAGGGGGAACGCGATGCCGAGAAATTAAGAAGAAAGATGAAAGATGTGATCGCGTCTGAGCCGCTGGCGCAGATGCAATATGTTTCCTGCGCCGATTACAACACGCTCGAAGAATTACAAACGGTGACGGGAAAGACTCTGCTTTCGATGGCCGTCTTCTTCGACGGAACTCGCTTGATTGATAATTTTGTACTGGAATGATTTTCGAGAATAAAAATACCCTGGCTCGCTTATATCTGTTCAAATCTTTGAATGGGGACAACAAACAACGTCGCACGCTTTTCTTTCGATCCGGTAACGGCCACCGTTTCGCGGACCAGCGCGATGGCTGAATCCACTCGCTCGTCTTTGACGCCGATCAAAAGGGTGTCCACGCCGCTTCTTAAGAAGCCGCTGGTGGAGGCGATGCGCGTGACACGGTATTCGGCGCTGGTCAGGGCGCGTGTAAGTGCGTCGGCTTCGTTATCTTTGATAATTACAATGATCATTTTCATGGCGGGACTCCTGTATTCATAAGAGCGAAGCAACGCTTCGTCCCTGTTGTTTATATTTCTTCAAATCTTTCCACAGGCAAGGCAAACACAATTGCGCCGCCTACCGTCACCGGGATGGGAGTGGGCATTGGCATGGGCGAACCTTCGAGCGGCATGGTCAAATATTCCACGCGCTGACGGCAGGATTGTCGCAAGGCCGTCAATGTTTCTTCCTCGCGGCCATCGGGCAGGCCGACCAGTAGTGTGGCATTGCGTCTTCCTAAAAACCCACCGGCGCTTGAGAGATAAACCGTCGGTGCGCCCAAAGGTTCAAGCGCGCGCGTAGCCGCGTCCAGGTCCTGCTCTTGTACAACGGCTAATATTAAAAGATGGATGGGGGCAGTCATGGTTGTCTCCGTAAAAACTTAATAAAAGAATACCACGATTAATCAGCAGATACCACCAACGGCGCAATGTCTGTTATCGAAACTGATTTACCGTTTGCGAAGATGATCTCTGTTTTTTCGAGTCCTCGGATCACCTTCAAGCCTTTGTATTGAATTGTCACCGGCCACACGAACGGGTTCCTGCCTTCGAGTTTTACGCGCGTGGATGAAAGAATCGTCACACCCAGGGTTTGCAAAAAAAGGCCGACGGGAGCGAGTCCGCTCAATGCGCCGCGTTCGCCGATGCCGCTTCCACTCTCGGCATGATAACGTTGATAGAATGCACGGCTTTGTTTCAAACTTTGAATGACCGCGTTCATCAAATGCACCGTCAGGCGCGCGGCTTCGTTTCGAAAGTTGTAAGCCAGCAATCCCTCGCCGACCAATTGATTCCAGGGCAGGTGAACGCTCATCGAAACGGCGTCCGCTTTTTTGTCCGGCACGAACGAGAGCGCAGGGATTCCAAAAGGCCGGTCGAATCTTTCTGCATCCAATAGAGAACGTCCGATCAAAACCTGTGCGCGTTGGTGGTCGGGAATGTGCGCCCACAGCGGCGTGAAGAGCGTGATGTCTTCGCTGGTTGTATCCAGAATGTGAACGATGATCTTGTCGTTCTCTTCCAGCCCTTTGACGCTGATACGCCCGATCTTTGAAAAAACTTTTTGACTGGTCGCGACCAGCCCGCCGCTATGCCATTGAAATTGCGGAGCTTCGATGACTTCGATCTCGCCCCTGCCTTTGCTTGCCAATTCGCCGATCTCAACAATCGGGCGCTTCGCCGCGGGACTTTTAGTTTGCACCTCGACCAGCAAACGCATCGGCGTCTCGAACTCTTTCTTCGGGCGCATGTTGCCGTTGCCTTTATGTTTAGCGATGACTTTTCCGGACTGGCATTGTTTGGTAATTCTGTCGCGATACGAATACAACGCATCGCGCGCGCTCCAGCCTGCGTCGACAGATGAACGCAGCGCGGCGGCTTGTTGGTGAAGCAAAGTTAATTCGCTGGTGCGTTCAAGTTCTTCAGCCATCAGAATCAAAGAGGCGGCCTCTCGATAGAGCATGGCTTCCAGCGCGGGATCGTGGATGATGGAAATGTCGATGCCCTGCGACCACGGGTGCCACACATCGAAGAGCGGATTATCGTCGAAGCCGGTTTGCAAAATATGATTCCATTCAGGGATGCCGTCGCGGTCTCGGTCATGTTCGGGCGAGAACCAGCTCCAGAAAAAAGCCAGTAAATGCGGAAAGACTCCTTCGATGAAATCCTTGTCTTGAGTATCTTGAAAATATTTCCATGCCAGTCCTGCCAGCATCGGTGCGGTCGGGAATTTTGCGCGTTGACCCGCCAGGCCAGGCCGACCATCTATCGAACCATCCTCGGTTTGAACGCTCAGATAATTTTCAAGCAGTCCGCGCAGAAGATACCGCTCGACGGGGATTAAAGTGGAGATGTAATAAGTTTCTAATGCAGATTGACCGTTCCAGGATGGCGGATAATCGTGACCATCGCCTTTGTGCGAATATCCGTTGTCTGGTTGGCGCAGTTGCACAAAAGATGAATTGGGTAATTGTTTGCTGGCCGGGAAGAACAAACTCAAGGCAGTTCTTTGACTGAAAGCCAAAGCCGCGTCCCAATCTGCGTCGCCGGTTTGAATATCGAGGATCTGACTCGCATCCAACATTTCGATGCGCGCCCGCTCTGCGTCCCACGGACGCGTGGTTGTGCGGCGCGCCAGTTCGAATGACGCTTCGGCAGCGGCTTCGCTGGCCAAGGCCCAGGTAATGGAACGAGCCTGGCCGGGATCAAATTGAAGATCGAGTGCGAGAGATGGATGTGGTCCGGGGCCGGCGCTGGGTCCGCCGGTCATAAACAGAACGGGCGCAAGCCCGCCCGTTTGTCCGGCAAGAACATTGACCATCTGTTGTTGCGAGTGTGAAAGAGGCTGGCCGTCGAGAGGAGTCAACGCGCCGCATAATTCAAGGTTGACCTTGCGGGCGAAGGTTGTGCGATTCGAAATTGTCAATCGCCCCGCGATGATGTGTGATTCGGGAATCCAATATTCGGCGCCGACTTCCAGGCCCTCAAAAGGAGAAAAGGTCAGTAAAAAAAAATTTGCATAAAAACGGCGCAGCCGTGGAGCAACGTGAAACTCGGCAGGGCTGGTTATGTTCCTGCCCAATTCACCAAAGCGATAAAAGAGACGCATCGAACGGGCGCGCAATCCATACGTGGTGCGAACGGATAAAGCGGCGGGCTCGCCGGAGCCGATCTCAAGTTCCCAGACTTGATCGTTGACATAATCAGGCTTGCACAAACGCGCATCCGCCGCGAGAGTCAGAGAGAGCGGGTCGCCTGTTTGAAGATTCCAATCGCGCATAGGTCTATTGTACGGTTAGATGGACGAGAGGTCAAAGGGTATAATTTGTTAGTCAGCTAGTCTTCTAGTTTGCTGGTTCATCGAAGACAAGCAGACCAGAAGACTAAAGACGAGGAGACTTAATTATGACCGGACTTTATTTTGAAGAGTTTAGCGTGGGACAAAAGATCATGACGGCGGGCCGTACCGTCGCTGAAAGTGACATCATGACTTTCGCCGGTCTCTCCGGCGACTACAATCAGATCCACACTGACGCCGAGTTTAGCAAAACATCACCGTTCGGCCAGCGCGTCGCACATGGACTTTTGGGCTTGTCCATCGCTTCAGGCCTTGCCATGCGGACGGGGATTCTCGAAGGCACGGTCATGGCTTTTCGCGAGATCAACGAGTGGAAATTCGTCAAGCCGGTTTTTATCGGCGACACACTTCGCGTTGAATTGACTGTCACGGAAGTAAAAGCCTTGCCGCGCATCGGCGGCGGCGCAGTGACGATTGCCCTCGATGTAAAAAATCAACACGATGATACCTGTCATCGTGGAACATGGAATGTGCTTGTAATGTCCAAGCCAAAGTAATATGGAATACGAAATCTCTAACATCATGGTATGAATCATGCGGCGACTCCAGTCGCCGCATTCCGAGAGTAAAATGACTCAAGACGATCCACGCGATAAATTTCGACGATTGATAAATTCAGAAGATGAGACGCGCGCCGAGCCTCCATCCCAGCCTGCACGCAGCTCCACACCGGCGCCTCTTGCGCGTCCCGCGCTGGATAAAAATAATATGCCCCTGCCGCGCCGCGTGGATGAGATCGACACGGACGGCACGCGCGTCACGCCGGCTGCGTACGAGACGAGGACCAGCCGTCGAAACGGAACCCCGCCTGCGGTCCCGCCCCGAAGCGGAATGCCAAAATTCAATTTCCGCAACTGGGGATGTCTTATCCGCGGGCTGATCGTTGTCGTCTTTATTGTTGTCATCATGGGGCTTTGTCTTGGTTCGCTGGCGGTCTATGAATATTATTCAATCGCCAGTTCCCTTCCAAGCGTCAGCGATTTGCAACAACGCGCTTCGCAGTTTGAAACCACGCGCATCCTTGATCGCAACGGGGACGTGCTTTATGAAATTGTCGACCCGAATGCCGGCCGCCGCACGTATGTAACGCTCGATAAAATTTCACCGGCGTTGGTTGCCGCCACGATTGCGACCGAGGACAAGGATTTTTATAACCATCCCGGT
>JAJYOH010000218.1 GCA_021796315.1 Chloroflexota bacterium | reverse complement strand
ATTTGCTGCCTACCCGATATTTTTCCACATCGCGATAAACGCGAACCACTGGCAATAATGGCCTCCGAACAAATTGCGCTGGCGCTCGCCAATCTGCAATTGCGCGAGACACTGCGAAGTCAATCCATTCGCGATCCGCTGACCGGCTTGTACAACAGGCGATTCATGGAAGAGACTCTCACGCGCGAAGTTAAACGTGCAGAGCGAAATCAACGTCCGTTGGAGTGAATCATGCTGGATGTTGACCACTTCAAGCAATTCAATGATACCTTTGGACACGCAGGAACTTTGGAGGAAGTTGTTGGGGGACATGGTCCTTGATTTCAATTAGTTTTCGACCAGGAGAGCATCAGGTCATCATGAGGATGATGCCCACTCCGACGATGTAAAGCCATAAAAATTTTGGTTGAAAGGTTATTTCTTTTTACGGCTTATTCTTGTGGTGTCATTGGCAGTCCCGGTCTTCGCTGAAGTTCTGCCGGGCCGTTTACCCAGCTTTATCATGAAATACTCCGACTTACCCGCTTCAAAGCGGACCTGATCGCGAGTCGAGTAAAGCAGCTTCCCAGTCGAATCCGAAACCATCACATAAAGGTCGGGAAGATTTTCGCCGGTTTCTTTAAAGTCCCGTTCGTGATAGACAATCGAAAAAGAACCATTCTCATCCGTGCTCGTTTCACCGAGCAGGTCATCGAATTTACGATCCTTGTCAAAGACCCGCACAGTCAAATCGCTAACCGGATCATCCTGTGTATCAGTCACTGTGCCGAAAACGATCCATTCATTTGACCGTGGCCTGGGCCAGCTTTTCAAACGCGTGGCTTGACTCTCCATCTGAGTCTTGAATTCATTTGTCGATCCTGCAAGAGTCTGTGCCGCAACAGCGTCAGGGTGTTTCCTGCCAAAGTTTTCGCTGATCACGTTTGCAACGTCGGTGAGACGCGCCGCACGTCGTTCCTGCAGCTGGGAGAACGTGTTGATCGCAGGGCCGCCGACCGTCGCGGATCGTTGAATCATACCTTGCAATAAATTCTGGAGCTGAGTCGGGTCAACTTGCGGGCCGGGATTCTGGCTGGAGAATTGTTGATTCTGTTCCATCACTGCCTCCGAATCATAGTTTACATCATCTCTTTAGAACAAAGTTAAGTTATTGGCTTCCGCCTTCTTGGGCGCATTGGTCACGAGGCTGTGCGTTGCCTCGTTGCTGGTCGTCAAATTCATGGTCGATGCGTTGGACGCGTACGACACATAATTTGAATATAACCTTTCCTCGATGCCATTGCTGGTTGCTCGAATGACGGTTCCCGCCGAGCCAACTTGAATGAACTTCACTAAATATGCCCATAACTCATCAACAGTGATTTGTTTGGTTTGAAGTTTTTGGTAGCCGTCCTGTAGATAGAGCGGAACAGTCGCCTGAAATTGATTCCCATTTAAAGAGATGTCGTCAAGCGAAATAATCAACGTCGAGAAAGTCGCGGCGTCCCAGGCGCGTTGAGCCCATCCGCTATCCAGTTGACCAAGACTGTTGACAACTTCTTCCTGACTGGTATTAAAAGTGATCTGGTTATTATGGAACAGCACGCGTCCATCGGGCAGGGATGCTGAGAATGCATCGACCTTTTGATAATCTTGATGAATGTTTGTCTGTCCGGTGGACATCATTTGCAAAAGTACTGCGGCTTCCGGCAGCCAGACCGGCAACCCCATGTCAAATATATGAACACATGCACCTTTCTCACCGAAGTTCAATGGCGAGGTCGGTTGTTTCCTCCGCTCGCGTGTGGAAAATGTATTGCCGTCTACTACGACACCACCCATAGCCGTGATTGTCAGCGCCTGACCAGCGGGACAGATTACCTGATTGCCATGGATTCGAAGCGCCGGATAACCGAGCAATCCACTTGCGGCATTTCCGGCGGGGAATGTTCCCATAAATTTGCCGAACACAAACTGCACAGCGATTCCTGCTTGATATGAATCAGGTTGAGCTTGATCCTCACTGGAACCATTTTCGAGAATCGCATTCCCGGAAATTTCAATATCGCTGCCATCCAGAATAAAAATTCCACAGGCCGCCTGGCGCCTAAGGCCGTTCTCAAAGATAAAGTTATCTTTGATTTGCGAGCCAAACAAGCCAATGACCGCAATCCCACCGCCAACACTTGTTGCACTACTCAGAGTTACATCAGGGGCTTTGCAGCAAAAAAAGATTTGGTTGTCATGGATACTTATCGCATCGACATCGCCAAGCTTGCTTACATTGGTCAATGAAGTCTCCGTGACGATTCCACTACCGGCCATCTTGCCGATCAGATTATTGGAAATCGTCACATATCGAATCCCGGCCATGTAATTAATTCCGTGCGAGGTAAAACTTGACGTACCAGTGAGAGGCTTGTCCACTGAAGCGCCGGTCGTATCCTGATACATCTTCACAAAATCCACAGCGGTCTTGTCGCCTCCGCCGAGTTGAATGCCTGCCCCCATGCCGTTCAAAATTGTATTGTCATCGATCTCGATTGTTGACGAGGGAGGAATCACTTGGATGCCGCCGCCCAGAATCCGGTTGTGCAGAATTTGTATATCTCTTCCATTCACCCGGATAGCCGGCAGACCAAGAAGATCGTTCTCGCGGACCTCGATCCGGCTCCCGTTATCGATGATGATCAGCGGCCCCGCCGCGCCGTAAGCGCCGGTCTTCGATCCGGTTGATGCGGAAGCTGTGTTAATTGCTGTGCAATTTGCAAACACAATTCCATCTGTATCCGCGAACAAGATAGCTCCATCGGCTGATGATGCCTCGATGCGCAAACCTTCAAGTTTGATATCCTGTCCATTTGTAAATTTGAACACCGGCTTGCCTTGCGGCCCCAATATGCGGCATTGATTGCCGCAGCCGCTGATGGTCAGACTCTGCGCTCCATCCACAGACACGGTATCTTTGACGCCCAGTTGCCCCGGCAGAATGCAGATCGTCCACCAGTCGGCGTTGTTGGGTCGGGCTGCAATGGCTGATTGAATGTCTGGATAATTGCCGCCTTGTCCAACCGTCACAGAACAACATTCATCGCCGCCGGTTGGAAGTTCAGTCAGGGGCGGAAAGATTTGGCGGCAATCTTCCACGGCGATCGCACCGCCGCTGGATGTGAGCAATGCGAGCTTGCAGTAATGATGAACAATTCCAAACGAAAGAAGCGCAGCAGGATTACCGCCCTGCTGGGGCCATTCGATATCGCCGTATTGACCGGGAACGGTGCGAGCCGGGATCAACCAATAATCGCCAGTGCGATAAGCGCCGGTTGTATCGAACTGAATTTGAATCCCGCCTTCCAGATCAACGTAGCCGCTGGTCAATGCAATCCCATTTCCACTCGCGCCATCCAAATCCCAGCGTCGGACTTTGGGGTGCCCGTTGATGTCATATCCGCTGACGGGCGCGGAAAGAGTCAAAATATTGTCAGGATCGATCTTATTAATTTGAACCAAGGTCCCGGGTTGACCAGCCAGTTCGGTCGCGTCATCCAATACTTCGACCCAATCATTTTCATGCAGACCAAGCACATCATCCCGGCCTAAACTGGTTGTGCGGATTTTTGTGTTCGCTCCCTCGACGGCAAATTCAGCGATTGCAACAACCACCGAGCCATTATCGCGTGACCATTTATAAGTTGGGCCGCCATTGTTCGTTCCTTTATGAATCTCAACGCGATAAAGTTGATTTTCCAAACGCTTGTATCCCGCACCGGGCGGAACCGGGCACGGATCAGCAGGCTGATCCTGCGGCTGAGTGCGCGCACTTAATTTGCCTGTGCTTGCATCCGGCCAGGGATGCAGGTCGTCGGCACAAGTAACATTGTCGCCCACACTTCCAACATTAGCCAACGCGGCCTGCCAGATGATTTGTGTACGTGTGGTCGTATCCGGACCGCCCAACGCCACTTCGCGAATGGATGGATCTTCGATTGCAGTGATGAGTCTTTCCCAAACGTCCAGATAAAGCAGATAGATTCCATCAGCGCTAATCCTGCCCTGACCCTTTGGTAAAACAAATGGCTGTTGGCTGAATGGCAAGGTATTATCGTTTTCAATTTGAATGCCATCCACATAAGCGCGGCCTTGCGTCAGATAAAAATCACCCGCGCCAAGTGTGTTGAAGCCTTGGGCCGTGAGCCAGTCTTTTTCTGCCTGCGTCAAACTATTGAAATCGGTCACCGCTCCAAAACCTGCATCGTGGATTGGCACGCCGCACTCGCCGATCACATCCATGGTCTCGGTCTCGATGCGATGCAGCAGAATATCGAGATTCTCATTCCAGTCCGCGTCGAGTTGGACGCGGCCCTGCTGCATACGAACGCCGCTGAAATGTTTTTTCGGGTCGAACGTTGAACGCGAGAAATCACCTTTCATGTCTCATCCTCTCAATCTCTAATTAAGTCACAAAGAAAATGCCAGCTTCCAAACCAAAACGTAAATATTCATCCAGCGCAATTTGCAAATTGGCTAAACGCTGTGGTTGCTGTAACATGCTGAACACGCCTATTTCAGATCCGTCCTCCGCACCAGTTTTGATCTCATCCGCGCATGGCGAGGACAGTTGTGCGAAGGCCGCTTCTCCATAACGCAGACTGGTAAACTGTGGGCGCACGCGCGTGACGATCTTGTTATATTCATCCGATGGCAGCGTGAGAACATCCAATTGTTTCTCGCGGTCGGCAATGGCTTGGTCGGGTTGGCAGTGAAAATGTCGCGGCGTCTGTGAGTTGGGCGGGACATAACTGAATCGCACACAGCCTTCCTGCCGCCGATCGGAAGTTACAGGATGGACGAAGACGACTTCGGATGCCAGACTCAATTCCTTGACATGAACTTTGCCGAATACAATGGCGCGTTCCAGCGTCGTGACCGGACCGGGAACGGCTCCATCCGCACTGGCCGCGACCGCATACCGGGCCGGTTCGTCCGCATCTTTGGCGAGCGGCGCGTCTATGACGCTGTCGCTGATTGTTAAACTCTGACATTCTTCCGGCAATTCCAACGGGCCGAGGATGCTGCGCGAGATGGAGATAGATGTATCAACCACATCGGTTCCGGTAACAGTCAGGCTGGCTTGATCGGGATGTTTTGGATAACCGTCTTCATCCAGCGCGAGTCCGGGAACTAATGTGCAGTCGGCCAATGTCAAATTAAGTTTTCCGCTAATTTCGAGATTGCCTTCGATCACCAATCCGCTCAACGTGAAAGCAGCAACTTCCTGAGCAGTCGTAGCAGCCGATGTTACTTTGAGCGGCGTGGCATTGATCAAAGTGGGGCGTTCTTCGTTTTCGCAATCGATCGCCAACATCCCATTCTTGGGAAGGTTGACAGTGATATTGGCGTCGTATGTGGCGCTGTCATAAATTCTGATGACAGCCGGTGGTTGCTGATTCGTCACCCAATCTACAAGAGCGGCGCTGAGAGTGGCATAAGTTTTTCCGTTGCCAACTTGGAATTCCTGAATAGGCGCTGTGATTTCGGTGATGCGGTCACGGCGATCATAGGGACCGCCGCCAATATCCGCGCTGAAACCATAATTGAAAGAAACCACCAAGCTTTGTGATGGCTCTTCGCCGGTTGGAAATGTAATTCGGCCGCGCATAACATCCACCGCAACTTTGCCAGCCGGAGGCTGTGCCCAAGCGCTTAAGTTTTTGCACATCACATTCTTTGGCAGTACCGGCGTCCCATCTTTGATAATTTGCAGGCTGCGCTGCGGGCCATAGTAGCGACTGTTCTCTGGCGGATTGGCAAGAGAGCCGTACGTGTCGTCATATGTTTTGAGATCGAGATAAAAGTCGAAGGGACGGATCGGGGCAGGCGCAAGTTGTTCGTCCGGTGAGCCGGGTTCGGCGGGGAAATTGAAAAGCGGCGCGGGATTCCCCAATGTGCTGAAGTGATAACCGTAAGCGTGCGGAGCGTCCGCCTGCCGCGCCATCACATTTTCCAACGGATAATTTTGTAATCGCCACAGGAAGATTCCAATGTTGGGAATGTTGTGTTTGCCTCGACGGTTATGGATATGGCGCACATCGGCAGTATGCGGCAATGTATCGAAAGGCTTATCCAACAAATTAAGCTGGTTCGTGTTACGCAAGTCCGGCATGGTGTTGAACAGGCGACGGTGATTCATGTATTGCGTTGTCTGCAATAATTCAAAGAATTCAACAACATGCGCAGGCCAGCCGGTTACATCGCCAGCCAGGATTCCAAGCACAGTCGCCGTACCCTTTCGTCGGCGATAGAAAAGTGTATTGGCAACATAAGCGCGTTGGCTGAAAGCTGTAGTCTTGATTGTGTTCAGGCCGCGCACTCCGAGCAGGTCGCCGATGTAGGGTACAACCCATTCATCACTCGTCTCGATGAACCAATTTTCGTAAAGGCCAGTGATGTCTGCTTCGACGGCAGAGAGTTCGCTGTTGATAATGCCGAGCAAGGCGCGTAATGGTCCACCGCGTTCAGCATCGCGCAGGCGATGGATGACAGGCAATAAATTATAGAGGCGGTCAGACGCGGCGCTCATGCTTTCACCTCCTGCAAGGTGATACTGAGCGGATTGATCAAAAGGAGTTGAGCATGATGTATCGTGCCATTCTCTACGTGAGCAATATTGGCAGGAAGAATTTGATCGAGCGCCGGGCTGTCGCTCGATAAATAAAGCGACGTCAAATCCACATAGATGACACCTGAGACTTGCTGGACAATCGTCATGACTTCAGCCGCCGTGACAGGTTGCCCGAAGGAACGCTTTGCGAATGAAAAGGAATCGGTCAGGGCAGATTGGATAGCGGAGAAAACATCTTTTACTATGTAGCGATTGTCCACAGCAATATTGGCAGCCAGATTGAAAAGAAGCTGGTCGAACGATTCCACTTTGATTTGCTGGGTGGGATCGCGCGCCGCGTCCAGGGCTGCGTTGAAATTTTTTAAAAGTTTGGGATCGGTCACCGGCTTTCCATCCGCACCGGCAATCGTCAAATGCACCAGATGATGCTCGCCGCTCCACAGGTCAACCGCCTCAGCTTTTCCAATCCCGGCGAAGGCGCTGGCAAAATCTTCATAATCGTCGCGCGAGACGATACGATCGAGCGTGCGCACCGTGAGCGGTGCGTGGGCGCGGGCATTCTCCATTTTTTCCGGGTCTCCCGCTCCGCTGACGGGTAATGGATTGGTTACATCGCGCAGGCCAAGCGGTTTGCTCTGCAAGATGGTGAGACTTCCAGCAGTCACCTCTCCGGCCAAGCCAATGCCGCTGCGATATGTTGCGACGATATTATTTATGCCCGTTGGCAGGCGTGCGCCTTTCACGCCATCGCCAAAGAGAATATTGGGGTTGCCATCATCATCGATGCGGATCGTGTAATTTTGATCGTTCGGGCCAAGCTCATATAAGGACGGCGACTCGCTCCACAACAAATTATTCACACGCAATTGAAGTGTGCTGGCCGATCCGCTGGGCGTGGGCGCGGCGGTGTAGGTCAGCGGCGGCCTCTTGAGTGTAAATTGCTGATTGGGTTGCGCTCCGTTTCCTGCCCCCAGGATTTCGGTGGTGGTCTCGCCATTTGTTGCGGCAGCCACGTTGGCGTTGATCTTGACCGTGGCACGTTTATACGGAGAAGATAACCCGCTTTCAAAAGTAAGAGTTGTCAGGCCGTAGTTATGATCGATTTCCTTGATGGTCATCGCTTCACTTTGAATCAAACCTTTGGCATCTGCGCGTTCGCCGCTCAAAATAATTGGTTGCCCGATTTGCAAACCGAAGACAAACTGATCCAGTTCAAGCTGGGTCGTCCCTGCGGATAGATCGGTCTTGATCGGCGTCTCGATCAGTGTTAGTTGTTCGCTTTGCATGTAAGCGGTCGTGTCGCGGACTTTGTATCCGCTCAGGTCACTGAAATCGCTGGCTTTGATTCCGGTGACTTTTGCGCTGATCGCAAAATCCGAAAGACTTCTTTCGATCACGCTCTTGATTCCATAACCTTGCAGGCCTGCTTCTTTGCTTTCGAGAGCGAAATAACCACCTTCAACAACGGTCGACATTGTCCGTTCGAGGAAGAAGTCAGCGCCATCGTATGCGTTGCCGGCCGAGTCAGTCCCGATGGATAAGTCGTCCCAATTATTTGGGTAGACTGCGCCATCAAAAACCGGGGTGGTCGGGTTGGATGAGTTGAAATATCCCCACGAACCCAGTCTTTGACTGGCTGGCAGGGAATCGTACCTGGGCGCATTATTGCCAAAGATTCCAAGCCGCGTTCGTAAAGCAAAAACATACCCGGTTGTGGCAGGATCGCTTGCTCGGTGTTTGTTCACATAATCAACCAATGCTTTTGCATTCCAGTCATTGGCTTTTAGGAAAGCATTCAAGTCGGAATCTTTCCAGGTCTTCTGCAGGATTTCCTGCCGGACGGCATCCGCATTGAATGGAATCTTCTGATCGCCCCAAACAATGATGCCAACACTGACAGGCACGCCGCCGAGGGATGAAAGTGAGTTCTCAAGAATCACATGCGTAATTTTATTAACCGAGTCAATCTCAACATCGAGAACATGTGCAGCCGCGCTGTTGACCGTTGATGTGGCAAGGATGACATCGCCCGCCTTGAGATTGTTTCCCGTTCCGTTCAAGTAAATCTCATTGACTCCAACAGTTACATTTTGTGGTTGACTCGTGCGCGGACGTAATGAATTCCAGGCAGCATAAGCCACAATATCAGACGATGTTTCAAACATTTGTGGAAGCTGATTTTGCGGCGGATCGCCCTGAACTTTCGT
>JAJYOH010000217.1 GCA_021796315.1 Chloroflexota bacterium | reverse complement strand
TCAGCAAGCATTAAGCAGACGAATGTATCAGCCGGCGTAAAGCCTGTTGTCCCCACGCCCGCTTCAAGTCCGGGACCGGAAGCGGCTGCCGTTAAAACAGTCATCGCTGCACCCGCGCCATCCGCCGTTAAGAGTTCGCCATCCATGAATGGAGTTCAGACCAAACCATCTTTACCGGCAGGTGTCGCAGAGTATTTTCTTCCGCAAACATATAGCTTGCCTGAAGCCTTTACCGCCGCGAAACAGTCCATGTCGGCCGGCGTAAAGATTCAAGGTGTGACGTATAAACCCGCATTATTGGGTTCGGCCCAGATCCGTTTTCTCGATCGCAAGATGGGTGTAGATAGCAGCATCGTACGCTCGGTGTTGGTTGAAAAACCTGAGCGAAGCGGCGTGATCCGTTGGGAGGATTTCTCTCATAGCGGCCCGCCGCTCGATAAACTGGACGTATCGCCAGCGCCCGGCGCGCGTTTCGGAATGGTTGATTCACCATTGAACGATTTAAAACGCATGACCGCCATGCAAAAAGATTTCACCGATTGGAACTATCGCAACTCGTCGGTGAAAGCGCGTGTCAACCAGGCCTTGAAAGTTTCCGCCGGGCCGGATGTTTCACCGGCGGATTTTATGAAGGCCTGCGCCGATGCCGCGCGCGACGCTCGTGATGCAGAGCTTGAAAAAGCAACCGGCGCACTGGATCGCAAGATCAAAGTTTTGGAAGATAAGATGTCGCGCGAAGAGCGTGAGTTGCAGCAGGATCAGACCAATCTTGAAAATCGCAAAACCGAGGGAACGGCTAACTTGCTTGAATTGGGCGCGGGCTTTGTCGGTTTAACGCGCAAAAAGAGCATCACTTCTCAATTTACGAAACACCGCCTTACCGAGCAGGCCAGGGCAAATGTGGAAGAATCGGTGCAAGCCATTGCCCAATATAAAAAAGATTTGTCTGCCCTTCAACAGGAACGCGATCAAGCTGCGGCTGAGATCAATGACCGTTGGGGGCAGGTGGTAAATGACATCAGTGAAGTGACTGTCACGCCCAAGAAAACAGATATCTATGTCAACCTGTTTGGTGTGGCCTGGCTGCCATTCTATGAGGTTGAGTCTGGCGGGCAAACATTGGAATTGCCAGCCTTCGGCGCGGAATAAAAATTTTTGTGTAACGCAGGACAAATTGTCAATTTGTCCTGCGTTTTGTTTGTTGGAGAAAAATGTTTTGGATTATTTTGTCAGTTGTTATCTGGGGAATCGTTCATTCGATTTTAGCTTCAGCCAAATTCAAGGAAATTCTGCGCGGCGTGCTTGGTGAGCAATTGATGGTTGCTTATCGTTTTGCCTATAATATTTTTGCGCTCATCACTTTTGCGCCGATCTACCTTCTTGTGATCATCCTTCCCGACCATGAACTTTACTCTGTGTCTGCGCCATGGAAGTATGTAATGTTCGCAGGGCAGGGACTGGCGGCGATGCTTCTGCTCTTTTCGTTTTTGCAGACAGGCCCGCTTTCGTTCGTGGGACTGAGCCAGTTCTGGGAGGGAGAGAAACCATCCGCGTTGGTGACGGGCGGAATGTATCGCCTCGTGAGGCATCCGCTTTATCTTTTTAGTTTGTTGTTCCTGTGGCTTTCACCCTCGATGAGTGTGAACAATTTTGTTTTTTATGTTGCAATTACCGTTTATATTTTTATCGGCGCGTATTTTGAAGAACGTAAACTTTTGCGTGAATTCGGCGCAGGTTATGCCGAATATAAATCTGTTACTCCGATGATGATCCCCGGCTTGATTTTTAAACGGAACAAATAAAACCATTTCACCGTCACGTTCCTGCATAATCTTCTTGAGTATGTTGCAAAATAGGACCATTACGTCGTTGCGAGTGGCGTTTTCCCACGAAGCAATCTCCCAAATCGCGGTGGAGATTGCTCACCTGCACTTGCAGCGCAGGTGCAAGTGTCGCCGCAAAAAACAGCGGCTCGCAAAGACGTGCAAGAATTTGCATAATCTTCTTATTTGGTTGTAATCTGTAATTTTCCCAAACAGGTATAATTTTCACCATGTCTACACTAACTTATCCCGCGCAAAATCGTGTTCCTGTATTGTCGCAGATCGCGGCGGCCTTAGCCGCCGGTCTGTTTGTGTTTATGGGTATCATCCTTGCCTGGGTGGTGGGATATCAACTTATTTACGCAGGCCGGATATTTCCAGGTGTTTCAGTTGCAGGCGTGGACCTTTCAGGTTTATCGCCACAAAGTGCGGCGTTGAAATTAAACCAGACTCTTTCTTATCCGATCGATGGCAAAATACTATTTCGCGATGGAGATAAAGTCTGGGTCGCGTCTCCGGCGCAGTTAGGCATGGTCTTCGATGCGTCATCCAGCGCGGAGGCCGCCTATCGTCTGGGGCGAAGCGGGGGATTGTTCGGCGCGCTGAGTGGGCAGATCCGCGCAAAAGGTTTTGGTTATGAAGTCGCGCCGGTTGTTGTTTTCGATCAACGCGTCGCATATCAATATTTGCAGGTGCTTTCGCAACAAGTTAATCGACCTGAAGTTGAAGCCAGCCTGCAGCTCCAGGGGACGGACGTAGTTGCCAGGCCGGGCCAATCGGGGCGCGCGCTTAATGTGGATGCAACTCTGCTTTATTTGAGCGCACAATTGCAATCTTTTAGCGATGGTGAAGTGCCGTTGGTTGTTCAGGAAACCCAGCCATCCATCAAGGATGTCTCGGCGCAAGCTGAAACAGCCCGCTCGATTTTAAGCCAGCCATTGCGTTTGATTATTCCGAACGCACAATCGAGCGACCCCGGCCCATGGGTGTATGATGTGCAAATACTGGCGAACATGATCGGCGTTCAGCGCGTACAGGATGGCGACAAGGTCGAAGTGCAGGTGACGCTCAACCCCGATACTTTACGCCAGATGCTGGCTGGGATCGAAACACAGGTGGATCGGCAATCATCCAACGCACGCTTTCATTTTGACGAGTCCACTGGTCAGTTGGTTGCAATTAGTTCATCCAACACGGGCCGCAAATTGGATGTGGATGCCAGCCTCAAGGCAATCACTGATTCTTTGTTGAAGGGCGAGCATACCATTCCGCTTGTGATCCAGGAAACGCAGCCGACTCTGCCGGACACGGCCACCGCGCAACAGTTGGGGATCACGCAACTGCTTCCGAACGGTCAGCAGACCACTTACTTTTGGGGATCGAACGCTGCACGTATTCAAAATATTACAACTGCCGCGCAGCGTTTCGACGGCGTACTGGTCGCTCCGGGCGAAACGTTTTCGATGGGCCAGGCTCTTGGCGACGTGAGCCTCGATAACGGATTTACCGAAGCCCTCATCATTTATGGCGGGCGTACGATCAAGGGCGTGGGCGGCGGCGTTTGCCAGGTAAGTACAACTTTATTTCGTACCGCGTTCTTTGCAGGCTTTCCTGTGGCGGAGCGGGTTCCACACGCTTATCGCGTTTCTTATTATGAAGAGACTTCCAGCGGCGCAGACAATTCGACCTTGGCGGGACTGGATGCCACTGTCTATTTTCCGCTGGTCGATTTTAAATTCACCAACAATTCGCCTTACTGGATTTTGATGGAGACAAATGTGGATTTGGGTTCGCGTTCGTTGACCTGGAAATTTTACTCAACCTACGATGGGCGTACGGTAAACTGGAATTCGACTGGTCCGCAGAATATTGTCCCGGCGCCCTCGCCGTCTTTCGTTCAAAACCCTGACCTGAAGCCGGGTCAGATCACACAAACAGATTGGGCCGCCAACGGAGCTGACGTGGATGTAACGCGCACGGTTTCGAAAAATGGCGCGCTGCTTTTTCAGGATGAATTCAAAACTCATTACCAGGCCTGGCAGGCAGTTTGTGAATATGCGCCCGGCGTCGATGATCCTCAGAAGCTTGCACAGCGCCAAAATTTATGCCGGGCGCCCTCATCCTAGCATGGTAAAATTGCCACCTGCCCGCAAACTATGCAGGCACACGTGATTGGAGAATAAATGGTCAGTAAAGACTTGCTTGAAATTTTGCGTTGCCCAAATTGTGTCCGCGAAAAAGATGGACTGCTAACTCTTCACAAAGATGCCTGGCTGATTTGCCAGGATTGTGGCCGCAAGTATCCGATTGTGGACGATATCCCGGTCATGTTGATCGATGAAGGGGATAAGTGGATCAATACGGCGCAGGATAAATTGCCTGTTCCGCCTCCTTCCAAATAACGAGTCTCCCGTGTCTTTTCTGGACGATCTGCTGGCGGGCCTGACCAGTGGAGATGAATCCCGCGCTGAAGCCGCCGCCTCGCAACTGGCGCAATTAGGCGACCCCGCGCTCGTCGCTTTAAAAGGTCTGTTGAACTCATCCGATGCAGATCACCGTTGGTGGGTGGTTCGCACTCTGGCACAAATCCCTGATGTCGATGCTGGTTTGTTTTTAACCGCGTTGAACGACCCGTCAGTGGAAGTTCGTCAGGCTGCGGCGCTGGCGCTCGCCACGCATCCGCTCGAAGAGGCCGCGCCGCTTCTCGTCCGGGCTTTGAACGATGCAGATGGCATGGCCGGTACTCTATCTGCCAATGCGCTGATCGCTATCGGTAAACCGGTCGTGCCCATCCTGCTTGGTGCATTGGAAGGCGCGCCACAAGCTGTACAGATTCAAATAATGCGCGCGCTGGCAGAGATGCGGGATCATCGTGCAATTCCGGCCATGCTGAAAGCCACAGAGTCGAATTCGGTCATGTTGAATTATTGGGCAAATGAAGGCCTCGAACGGCTCGGCCTGAATATGGTATATATTAAACCTGAGTAGCCTATGAAAAATATTCTGGATGTTTTAAAAGATTTTTTGAAAAATATAAAATTTCCAAATATGCAAAAACTATCTGTGCGCCAGATCATTTTCTGGGGCGTTGTAGTGGTTGCATCTGTGGGGTTGTTTGCCTTTGTGCGCAGTTTCACTGCGTGTTGGCGTTTGACTTCTTTGCCTGGCATTCCGTTGTCTACATGTTCGGGTGCAAGCGTGAATCCGCTTTCCAAGACGCCGATTGTCAATCCCCAGGGGACACAAGTCGATATTTCGAATTTGCCGCCAACGCCTGAAGTTTCCGTGCCGGGTGTGCAATATCCACAATGGGATGGCGCCAGCCGGATCAATATCGTGTTCTTTGGTTTGCGTGGCGGAGACATTTCCCAGGGCGATTGTCCGCAATGTACAGATACCATTATTTTGTTAACCATCGATCCCGCTACCAAGACAGCGGGCATGATATCGATCCCGCGCGATATGTGGGTTAACATCCCCGGTTTTAACTATGGCCGTATCAACACAGCCTGGACCAGCGGCGAGGCCGCTAAACTACCGGGCGGTGGTCCCGGCCTTGCAATGAGAACCGTCTCACAGTTTATGGGCGTTCCCGTCCAATACTATGTTCAGGTGAACTTTGATACGTTTGTCGCACTCATTAATGAGATCGGCGGCATTGACGTTTATTCGGATGAGAAATTAGTGCTTGATCCTATGGGTAGCGGCAAGGATCATGTTGTGATTACCTGCTGCGGCATGCGCCATTTGCCCGGCAATGTCGCACTGGCCTATGCGCGATGCCGCGATGAATCCCAGGGCTGCACCGATGGAGATGTGGGCCGCGCCAAGCGGCAACAGAAAGTAATCCTCGCGATTCGTGAGAAGGTATTCAGCCCGGAATACTTCCCTAAATTGATGGCCGAAGCGCCGCAATTGTACAAAATTTTTTCTGCGGGAATTAGCACCAACATGTCCTTTGAGGATGCCCTCAAGCTGGCGGTTTTGGCGAAGGATATTCCCGTTGAAAGTATTAAGCAGGGCGTAATTGATAACAGCATGACCGTCTTCGAGAATGTCATATATGGCGGCCAGAATTCGAGCGTCATCAAACCCATCCCTGATAAGATCCGCCTTTTGCGCGACGAAATCTTTACTTCAGGCGGACCGGTCAGCCCGATTGCACAGGGTGACCCGATAGCCTTAATGAAGGCAGATGGCGCTCGTGTGCGCGTTACCAATAATACTTACACCGCCCAACTCGATACCCGCACAGGCAACTTCCTGATTTCGCAGGGCATGCAGGTAACAGAACTTGGCACCCCTACCGGTGTCTCTGATCAGACCACTGTAGTTATATACTCTCCCAAGCTGTACGCCTTGCGGTATTTGATTTCCATGTTTGGTATATCGAGTAGTAACCAAATCTACTTTAAGAGTGATCCAGCTTCGTCAGTTGATATCGAAATTCGACTTGGAAATGATTGGGTGTCGAGGCTCCCGGCAGGTTATTAGTCCATAAAAAAATTGCCGCAGTCAGATGACTGCGGCAATTTTTTTATGGCTGCTGAAAGGTCAAATGCAACCCGCCTGTAAAAGTCTGTCCGCCTGAGTCTGTGCAACTGGGGGCCGTCAGGTTCGCTGCCGGCGTTCCCGATTCACCAGCGCGCACTGTGTACGACACACCGGCCTGCATAATGTAATCGGCATATCCATTTGCGATATCTGGTTTCAGGCCAGTGAAAAAATGTTCCTCACCGCCGCTCCAGGTGATGATGATTTCCACGCCGGGAATTTGATGATTATATTTATCAACCACCGTGATCTGCATTAAGCCGTCTGTCAAATTGGGATTGCAGACGACATCCTGCGCAGTCAGAACATAGGGCGCACCGGGAGTCGGACTTGGAGTGTGAGTTGGACGCGGCGTGGGCGTAAAAATAATAGCTGGCGTGGATTCAATTGTAGGTGACGCGACTGGAACTGTAGGCGCGTCAGTTGCGGCCCCGATAACGGCCACCGTTGGTGAAACTATTATTTGGCTGACGGTTGGCGTTGCCGTTGCGGATGGTTGGATTTGTGCTGCCCCGCCTTGCAAATTAGCCGCCAGTTGAGCCACTTGTTGAACGACTTCAATCGATTCGCCTGCGGCCAACATACGTTGGGATTGGGCAGTGAGCGCCTGGCTAGAGTCTGAATCGCCGAGCAGGGCCAGGCGCGCTTTGGCTCGTCCGAGATCGTGTGTGGATGCGTAGGATGCCGCAATGGCAATCCGGAACTGGTCTTTGAAATCTGCCCGCAGAGTGTTGGGGGTTGTGTCTGTATAACGAACAGGGGAAATCACCCACGCATAAAACAATCCGAGAGCGAATCCAACTATGATGGCGATCAGCCATTCCCACGGAAAGCGCTTCACGGGGCGCCCCCAACCACAGTGGTGGGAACAGGCTGATAGGCCTGCATGGCGCGCGTCAGTTCCTGAAGCAGGGAAATGTCATTTGGGGCGTAGCCGCTTGCTCGTCCGGTTTGAAGCGCCTGTGCCGCGATGGCGGCTGGCGCGTCCCCGCCGAAGATGGCGAGTCGGCGGGCAGCGAGTCCCGCGTCCTGGTTCGTGTGATAGGTCTCGGCGATCATAAGAACATAGTCGGCGCGATAATCGGCACGCAAAGAGTTGGGGGTGGTATCCACAAATTGGACAGGGCTGATTACCCAGCCATAAACCAACCCGAGCGCGATGCCAATGATGATTGCAATGAGTGGGGGAATCCAACGCGGCATGGTTTTATTTTGCCACAGGAACGTAAAACCTGACAGGTCTTATGACTCGCCAGGTTGTTTTAAAAAATATCCGGGCAGGATACCGGCGGCACCCAGGGACACTTCCTTACCGTTGCTATCTTTCGATCCTGGCGGGGTTCGGGAGGCTCTGCCGCGCCGGGCCTGCCCGGACGGTTGCAAGGATAACCGAGGTGGGTACGACTGTCAAATATCGCTACTGCACGTTGGATGGGATGTACAGAGGTTCGGGTTCTGCGATCACGAACAGGCGGCCCCAACTTGCGTTGCCGTTCGACTCTATGCAGGTTTGGAAGGTTATGTGCCGCGGGCCGGTGTAGACTTTGTGGAACAAATCAAGGGCTGTCAGATATTCGCCTGTGTTCAGATCGATAAAATCGCTGTTCATGCTATTGGGTGATGTGGCCTGATAGCTATAAATATTTGTCACCTTGAAGTATTCGATTTTTCCATCGCCGTAGACTAATTGGATGTGTTCTCCGGGTGCAAGCAAGGAAAAGTACTGACCGCTTAAGTTATTGTGTGCCAGCAGACCGATGGTTCCATAATCGGAAGCCATGCGAAATTGCGTGACTACATTGAGTTGTATTGAAACGTACCCGGCATTGCCGGAAGGCTGTTGCACGATTGGAAAAGCAAAGACGCCTTGTGCGTAGACGCCGCGTGGTATGGCGGAGTCGCCATTGCTGACGGTTTGCGCAAAGCTGTATAAGTCAGGAAGGGTGGGTGTGGTGGTTAGCGGATCTGCTGAAACCGAATGGTAGGGAATAAATGTTGCTGAAACTAATAGAAGCAGTACGAAGGTTAGAACGATGCGATGCGAAAATGTTTTGGGCGCCATGGAAATCTCTCCCTGATAAGGGCACCCGAGTCAGCGCTGCGGCTGTTTGCATGTTTTTTGGTGGAATGAGTTTGTGTTTTCATGTCGTTTCGGCGGCCTGGCGATCATGGTCACTTTTGGTGACGGTAGACCCGTTGGCTTTGCGTCGCCGGCTTTCGCCGGGTTTGCCCTTATCGTACGAATAGCGGATTTTGTTTTTGAAAAAAAAGCGGCGAGCCTGTAAATTTACAGGCTCGCCGCAAAAAAAACACTATTATCTTCGGCGGCCTGGCGATCATGGTCACTTTCGTGACGGTAGACCCGTTGGCTTTGCGTCGCCGGCTTTCGCCGGGTTTGCCTTTGTTCGGATATTTTGTTCTGGTCACATTCTAAGTCATTTGCTTTTCCA
>JAJYOH010000216.1 GCA_021796315.1 Chloroflexota bacterium | reverse complement strand
GAACACCTCGACGTGATTTTGATCTGTGCTGACACATCTTCCAACGACCCGGTGGAACTGGCGGCAGTCATCGCGCGTGATCGGGCGCGCATTGTGGCGACCGGCGCGGTCGGGCTGAATATCCCGCGCAAGATTTATTACGAAAAAGAATTGTCCTTCATCAACTCGCGTTCGTATGGACCGGGCCGCTATGATCTGTCTTATGAAGAAAGCGGCCATGATTATCCCATCGGCTACGTGCGCTGGACGGAAGGAAGAAATCTTGAGTCGGTTGTTGAGTTGATGGGGAATGGCAAGTTGAAAGTCGCTCCGTTGATCTCGCATCGTTTTCCGATTGAAAAAGCGGCGACGGCGTATGAGGTAATCACTGGCAAAAGGAAAGAGCCGTTTTTGGGAATTCTGCTTACTTATCCCGAAGCCGTTGAAAAGTTGGAAAAGCCTGCCCTGAGCCTGTCGAAGGGTTCGAAGGTTGTCAGGTTCAATGTTAAAATCTTTAAACCTGCAACCTGTAAACTGGGTGTGTTGGGTGCTGGACTTTACGCAAACGCCACGCTTCTGCCGCTCATGAAAGATAACAAAGATATCGAACTGGTCGGCATCGCATCCTCGGGCGGAGTGCACGCGCAGCACTCCGGAAAAAAGTTTGGATTCCAATATGCAGCTTCATCCGATGATGAAATCATCAACGATCCAAACATCAACACGGTTGCCATTCTGACCCGCCACGATTCGCATGCAGATTTGAGTGTCAAAGCCTTGAAGACTGGGAAGAATGTGTTCGTGGAAAAACCGCTGGCGATCAATAGCTCCCAGCTTTTAGCAATTAGCAAACAGCTAAAAGCTAACAGCCAATCGCTATTAACCGTCGGTTTCAATCGAAGATTTTCCCCTCTCGCCCAATCTCTTTCATCTTTCCTCTTTCATCGAACAGAGCCTCTTCACGCGCATTACCGAATCAATGCCGGCTACATTCCGCTCAATCACTGGACTCAAGACCCAACCATCGGCGGCGGACGGATCATCGGTGAGGGGTGTCACTTTATTGACCTCATTACTTTTCTGGTTGGCACGGCTCCGGTTAGTGTCACAGCTCATGCTTTGCCAGACGATGGCAAATACCGCGAAGACAACGTCAGCATGACTTTCACTTTCCCCGATGGTTCCATCGGCGTGGTGGATTATCTCGCCAACGGCGACAAATCCTTCCCCAAAGAACGCGTCGAGGTGTTCTGCGGTAGTAGGATCGCTGTGCTGGATGATTTCCGCGCGTTGGAGATGGTCGAAAATGGAAATCGTAAAACAATCAAAGGCGCGCAGGATAAAGGCTGGAAGAATGAAATGACCGCCTTTGCCCGGGCCATTCGCGAAGGGGGTGAGCCGCCAATTCCCTACGAGCAGTTGATTGGCGTGGCAAAGTCCACGTTTGCGGCGGTGGAGTCGTTGAGAAGTAATAGCACAATCTCAATAAAATGAAACATACCCGTACCTGAACTTGCTTAAGTTGTAGGGCAGAGATAAGACGGACGGATGCCGACATCAGTCAGATGTTGTATGTCAGCGAGCAAACGATCCGGTGCACGCGCCTGCGCTATGAGGTGGACCCTGGAACAGTTGATGAGAAACTGATAGGAATAAAGATCTCGATGTATAAAAAAATTCTTGCCTATGAAAATACTCCTATCATCATACTGCTCCTCTTGTGTCTGGTCATAGGAGTTTTCACTGCCAAGGATTACGGCGAAAGCTGGGATGAATCCCTGATCTTTGATTACGCTCACTATTCCATTCAGGCGTATCAATATATATTGCATCCACAGGAATTACAGCCATTTGTCAGAGACCTTGATTATTATGGACCGGCCTACTTCGTGCTGGCTGATATTTCTTCCAGGCTGATCAATCAGTTGGAACCTTCCTCGTCAATCATCACGGCCAGACATTTTGTTTATTTTTGCACATTTCTGGCAGGTGTCCTGGTTTTGTATTTGTTATCGAAACGCTGGATGGGCAGGTGGGCGGCATTTGGGGCCGCTCTCTTGTTTGCAACTCAGCCGTTGATCTGGGGACATTCTTTTATTAACCCCAAAGATACTCCCTTTATGGTATTTTTCCTGACCAGTGTATATTTAGGCTTTCAGATGATGGATGCCTCTCCGGGTTCCAAATGGAAATGGCTCATTCCGGCCGGGATTATCTTGGGGTTGACGATTTCCGTGCGGGTGATCGGGCCATTGGCGGGGCTTTTGGTTTTTTTGTATGCCATATTAAAAGTTCCTCGAAAAACAATGACCACCATTCCGTATTATTTCCTGATCGCAGGGATCACCACATATTTGACCTGGCCATATTTATGGAAAGCGCCTATAGCCAACCTTTTTGAGAGTCTAAAAGTCATGTCCCGTTTTCCATATGACGGCCAGGTTTTATTTATGGGGAAGTTGTATTCGGCGAATCAATTGCCTCGGGCATATTTCCCCACGTTGCTTGGTTTACAATTGACTGAACCTGCAATGATACTTATTGCGATTGGTTTCGCGGTTTCCTTGTGGCTTTTCATCAAGGGCAAAAACAGGGAACTGATGCTGTTGTTTGCGGGATGGTTCCTGGCCCCTGCTGTTTGGATCGTGCTGTCGCGCAGTGCTTTATACGATAATGCCCGTCAGCTGTTATTTCTTTGGCCCCCGCTTTTTATGCTGGCTGGTATAGGCATCGACCAATTGATGACCATTGTAAAACTCCCAATGTTGACGACAGCCTTATTGATTGTCATAGTCTTGCCAGGGATTTATGCTTGCACTCAACTTCATCCGTATGAGTACATATATTACAACAGCCTGATCGGTGGCGTCCGGGGAGCATATCGTAAATTTGAATTGGATTACTGGAACACATCTATTAAGGAATCTATGGAATATCTTAATGAGAATGCGGCGCAGGGCTCAACGGTAATGATTATCGGTAATAAGCAGGCTGCCATACAGTATGCCAGACCTGACTTTTCAATTGTTTATACTTTCAAAACAACTAAACCCGAGCACCAATTCTACTATTTGCTTTCTTCAACGTACGGCAATCAGGACCTGTATCATTGTGATAGCTCTAAAATTGTTTTTGCGGTTGAAAGGGACGGCGGTATTCTTTCTTATGTAAAAACAATAATTTCCGGGCAAACCTGCAACTAAGGATTTTTGTGTGTTAAAAAGACCACAAGCATTCCAGCAAATTCATATAATCATCCTGATGGTCGTTGCGCTAATTGTCGGCCTGTTCATCCTCAGGCACTACGGCGAATCATGGGACGAACTGCAATTCTTCAAATATGCCGACAACGCCATCAAATCTTATTCCACGTGGCCGGCCACTGGTGACATTCCGCTCACGGGCAACACCTACGATAACTACGGACCAGCCTACGTCATCGCGGTTGATTTCGGCGCGCGCCTGCTCACGCATATCCTGCCCTTCACCACTTCCGACACGCGCCACCTGCTTTACTTCATCACATATCTCATCGGCATCTGGGCATTTTATGCACTCGCCAAACGCTGGCTGAGTGAAATCCCGGCGATTGGTGCGACGCTACTTTTTGCGACGCAACCGCTCTTGTGGGGTCATGCCTTCATCAGCCCGAAGGATATTCCCTTCCTGACCTTCTTTTTGTTGAGTCTTGAATTTGGATTCAGGATGGTTGATAACTTACCGGATTCGCCTCGACCCAAGCGGACTCTCCTCGTTCTGACCGCCCTCTGGCTGGCCACCATTTTCGGGCTTTTTATTGCCACCCCATTCATCCACACGTGGATTGACAGCCTCGTCCGCGCGGCGGCATCAGGTCAGACAAATATTATTTCAGCGATTGCTTCTGACATTCACAAAGTCAAGCCTGAAATTTATATTCAAAAATATTTTGTTTACTTTCTCTGGGCGCGTTCTTTCTCCTTTCTCCTTTTCACCCTCATCATTTTTGGGCTCTGGCGCAAAATCCCATTTACTTTTCCCTTTTTATTCGCTATCCTGCCCGCCGCGATTCTTCTCGGCGTCACCACTTCCACCCGCGTGCTCGGACCATTTATTGCGTTATTCGTTGTTTATTACGCTTTCCGTAAACATGGCAAAAAAGCAATCCCCGCTCTGATCGTTTATACCGTGATTGCACTCTTCGCCGCATATTTGACCTGGCCTTATCTCTGGCTTGACCCGATTGGGCATTTCATTGAAAGTGTGCGTGTGATGTCAGCGTATCCATGGAAGGGGCAGGTGCTCTTCAACGGCGTGGATTATCCTTCCACGGGATTGCCTGCTTCCTTTTTGCCCGTCCTGCTGGGGATTCAGTTAACGGAACCGGTCTGGTTTTTGTTCACTGCTGGTTTGGCGGTGACCGTTTACGGATCTATGAAGAAGCGCATGGAATCGCGCGCGTTGCTGGCGTTGACTCTCGTCTGGTTCGTCCTGCCGCTGGTCGGATTCATTGCCACGCGTTCGCCGTTGTACGATAACTTCCGCCAGATTTTCTTCATCCTGCCCCCGGTTTTTCTGATGGCCGGAGCCGTGTTTGAAAAAATCAAAAAGCCTGCGTTGCAGATCGCGCTAATTGTTTTGTGCGTTTTGCCTGGTGTCATTGACAGCGTGAGACTTCATCCGTACGAATATATCTATTACAATCGTTTTGTCGGCGGTGAGCAGGGAGCGTTTAGAAAATTCGAGATGGATTATTGGGGCACGTCTTATCGCGACGCGGCAGGCTGGCTGAACGCCAACGCGCCTGCGAATGCGACCGTTTGGGTCGAAGGCCCGGCGCATTTGCTGGGTTTATACCTGCGGCCCGATTTGAAACTCTATTCGACCTACGAGGCAAAGCGCGCCGATCATTATGATTATATCGTGGCGCTGACCCGCTATAATTTGGACCTGATTTCCTATCCCGATGCAAAAGTGATTCACACGATTGAACGAGACAATGCCCTGTTGACTGTTATCAAACAACCTTGAGGAAAAGATGAATTTACTGGAAAGACTTCCGACTGAAACCATTCTCGCCGACGGCGCCATGGGAACCATGCTGCATAGCCGCGGCGTGAGTTTTGATAAATGCTTTGATGAACTCAACCTGACCAATCCCGCCGCAGTTGTCGACCTTCATCGCGAATATATCGAAGCGGGCGCGCAATTGATCCTGACCAACACCTTCGGCGCCAATCGGTTCAAGCTTGGCAAACATGGCCTCGATAAAAATATTGTCGAGATCAACAAGGCGGGTGTCGAATTGGCCAGACGCGCGGTGGCTGCCTCATTCAAGGATGTTTTGGTGGCTGGCGATATCGGCCCGCTGGGCGTGCGCATTGCGCCGTTCGGACGCGTCCAACCTGAGCAGGCACGCGCCGCCTTCGCCGAGCAGATCAGCGCATTGTGCGAAGCAGGCGCCGATTTGATCGTGATCGAAACGATGAGCGATCTGTATGAAATTCAGGAAGCCATCAAGGCCGAAAAACAAAATTGCACATTGCCGGTGGTCGCTTCCGTCACTTTTACGCGCGATGACCGCACGCTGCTCGGCGATGACCCGCTGAAGGTTGCGCGCACGCTCGATGAAGCGGGCGCGGATGTGATCGGCGTGAACTGTTCCGGCGGCCCGGCGCAATTGCTCCGCATTCTCAAACAAATGCGCCAGGCAGTGCCCAATGGAAAATTCTGGGTCAAGCCCAACGCGGGTTGGCCCGAACAAGTCGGCGGGCGCATCATGTATCCGGCCGATCCCGATTACTTCGGCGATTACGCGCTTTCATTCCGCGAAGCCGGTGCGTGCATTGTTGGCGGATGCTGCGGCACCACGCCTCAACACATCGCGGCCATGCGTAAAGCACTCGATACTTCGCCAGCCATCAATCCTTCGCACGTCACAACTCTTCCCACTGAAGAGATTATTGAAACCGCGCAGGAGCAGCCCACACAGTTTGCGCAAAAACTCGCGTTAGGAAAATTTGCTGTCTCGGTCGAGATGGATCCGCCGCGCGGCCTTTCGACTCATAAACTGCTGGCGGGCGCATCGCTTTTGGCTGAAGCGGGCGCAGACGTGATTAACGTGGCTGATAGCCCGATGGCGCGCATGCGGATGTCTGCATGGGCGGTATGTGACGTTGTCCAGCGCCGCGTGAACATTGAATCCACGCTTCACTTCCCGACCCGTGGCCGGAATCTGCTGCGAGTGCAGGGCGACCTGCTGGCGGCTCACGCGCTCGGCATCCGCAACGTGTTCGTCGTGATGGGCGACCCGACCGCCATCGGCGATTATCCCGAAGCAATGGACAACTATGATCTCGTTCCCTCGGGTTTGATCAAACTCATCAAACAAGGCTTCAATGAAGGCGTCGATCATTCCGGAACAAGCATCGGCCAGCCGACGAATTTCTTCGTCGGCGCGGCGCTCAATCTTTGTCCGCCCGATGCCGATAATGAAATGAAAAATCTCCAGCGCAAGGTCAAGGCCGGAGCTGATTTTTTCCTGACCCAGCCGATCTATCAATCAAAAGACGGCGAAGGATTTTTGGCGAAAAACGAGTTGACGAATGGCCCGCTCAATCGTCCGGTGTTGGTCGGAATTTTGCCTTTGGTCAGTTTAAAACATGCCAACTTCCTGAATCATGAAATCCCCGGTATTTCCATCTCCGAAGAAATTGTCCAGCGCATGGAAAGGGCGGGAGAGAGTGCTGCTGAAGAGGGTGTGCGCATCGCGGTAGAATTGATCGAACAGGTCAAGTCGTGGGCGCAGGGCGTGTACATCATGCCGCAGTTCAGCCGATACGATTTGATCGCCGAGATCATCGAAAAGATAAAATAACCGAGCCTTTTATGAAAATTACTTTTTACGTCGCTGCGAGGGGCGGTTTTCCCCGAAGCAGTCTCCCTCAGCAAATCGGGGATTGCTTCGTCGGGTACGAATGCCCTCCTCGCAACGACGTTTACTCGGTAGCAATATGATTATCAAATGGCTGCAAAGAGTCTTGCTGGGACTGATCATCGTCGCCAGTCTCTATGCCAGCATTCAGAATTTAATCGCCAGCAAGGATTTGGGAAGCATCCATGACGATCCGGTTTTGGACTGGGAAAAACGTTTCGAACCGCTCAAGGAAAAACTGCCGTTCAAACGCGGCGTGGTCGGATATATTTCCGATTCGAGTGTTCCCGGCGCAAGCTTTGACTCAAACAACGACCAGGGCGAATACGTACTGGCGCAATATGTGATGGCGCCCATCATCATTGTCAAAGGCACGGGCCAGGAGTGGAACATCGGCAACTTGAAACCGGATGCCTATAAACTATGGAGCCGGTCAAATCATGGTCAGTTTGAGGTCCTTCCATTCAAGGGAAATATCTATCTGTTTCATCGAGTGAGTAAATGATGTTACACAATTTTATGTCATTGCGAGACGGTGTTCTCCCGTCGACACTTGCACCGCACTGCGTTTGGTGCAGTGCAGGTGAGCAATCCCCTCGTGCGGCATCAGCGGAGATTGCTTCGCGAAGAACGCTCGCAATGACGTGTGAAAAGCAGGTGGGAAAATGGCTCTTCTAACCACGATTGGAATATTTCTTCTGCCAGTTTTGAGCGGCGGCATGTTTGTCCATTTGTTGTGGCCTGAGAGAGACCTCAAACTTTTATTCTTCAAGTTTTTTCTCGGCATCGGCGTTGGACTGGGTCTCTCGTCACTGCTCTATTTTCTTTACTTGTTCGCTTTCGCAGGTCGGCATTGGTTTGTATTCATCCAACTGGCAATCTTCTTGATCCTTCTCGCGTTCACTATTTGGAAAGAAAACAAACGGGGAAAATTTTCCCTGCCGCGCTTCAGCCTGACTCATACACAAATCTTTCTGGCAGGGATTGCCGCCGTCGTCTTCATCGTGTCCCTGCTCGGCACAGCCAGCTATCTTTTGCGCCGACAGCAGGGCGATTGGGATGCCTGGATGATGTTCAACCGCTCGGCGCGTTTTATTTACCGCGATCAGCCGCATTGGCTCGACTCTTTTTCCCGCCAAATGGATCCGATCTTCCACGCCGACTATCCATTGCTGCTCGGCCTCAATGTCGCTTCCGGCTGGGATGGGCTCGGCACCGAATCAGCGTATGTGCAAATGCTCCAGAGTGCGTTATTCGCGCTGGCTGCGCTTGGGATTCTAGTCAGCGCATTGGCATCCATCAAATCCCTCGGCCAGGCCGCGTTGGGCTTGATCGTTTTTTGGGGCACACCGACGCTGGTCAATGAAGGCGCGCGCGAAATGGCAGACCTGCCGCTGGCCTTTTTTATTCTGTCAACCGCAATCCTGATCTACTTCTACTTTGTTTATAAGAAGCCTGCATTGATCGCCCTGGCTGGTCTCACAGCAGGCTTGGCCGCCTGGACTAAGAATGAAGGCACCCTGTTCGTGGTCGCGGCAGGCATCGGGTTGATGATGGCATCTCTCCGAGAAAAACCATGGCGCGTTCTTTTCTGGTACGCCCTGGGCCTTGCCTTCCCGTTTGCAATCGTGATCTTCTTCAAACTTTTTCTTGCCCCGCCCAGTGACGTGTTGAGCAACGGCGCTGCGCGTTCGATTCAGCAAATTTTGGGAATACCCCGACATTTGGAAATTCTTCAATACCTCGGCCGCGAACTTTTTTATTTCGGCGGCTGGACAAATTTGTTTGGCATCATCCCTGTCCTGTTGGTCTACTTTACTTGTTCGCTTTCGCAGGTCGGCATTGGTTTGTATTCATCCAACTGGCAATCTTCTTGATCCTTCTCGCGTTCACTATTTGGAAAGAAAACAAACGGGGAAAATTTTCCCTGCCGCGCTT
>JAJYOH010000215.1 GCA_021796315.1 Chloroflexota bacterium | reverse complement strand
CTGTGCGGCGCAAGTGTCGCTACGCTCAGGGTGACATAAGAAAAAATGTCGTGATATCTTTGAAAAGATGTCACGACATTTTTGAAGTCGTCTAAAGTGATGGCCACCTGGCACACAAAGCTTGGTCGAGCAGGTCGCCAAAAACGAGACCGGGTGCGCACTCCAACTCAAGCAATTCGGTTTTGCCTTGCTGGGTCATTTCAGCAAACAATGAGGGTGATTGAATTCAATATCCATTCTCCGTATACTGTTTTTGTAAAGGTCCCGTCTTTTCTGAAGGAGAAATGATGAAAGTCTTTCGCCGATTGCTTATCCTTCTGGGGATTCTCGCTGCCATCATTCCCTCTGCCTGGATCTACACCTCCGTTCAACTTGCCATCGCGCGCTCGAAGGGCCTGTATTCCTCTCCAGAGCAGGAAATGCGATCAATGATCGACAAAGGATATGCGGCTGACCGCAAAGTGAAGATTCTGTATGCCGGAACGAATTCCTTTGACGGGAGTCAGCCCCATATTTGGTATGTCATCGCCGAAGTGCGCGCCTCTGCGCGAGCGGACGGCTCCGCCCTCTCGTCACATGGATGCGATGGACCCGGTTTGTTTTTCCTGCAAACCAGGGATGGATGGGTGCATATACCTGAAGGCGCGTTCCTGGTTTTCATCGGTTTTTGGATGATGGTGTTTGGAATGGCTGGTCCGGGGCAATCCACGCCATCAACGGATTGGGCACCCAATCAGCCAGCAAAGTTCTGTCAGTGATCATATCGCTCCTTGCCTCGACGGCCCCGCGTAATACAGTTTTGTTTTACTTCTCGACCCCCCGCCGGTTTTCCATCGAGACTCACGATAGACCTTCCCCAAATACGACTGAGGTTGGAAGTCTGATTTGCCCGATGAAGAGATTCTGGAGAAACTGCTGGCGTTGAATTTGGAGAGGGCGAAAGAAAAATAATGCCAAAACCGAAATCTGACATATAATCATTTTTGAAATCGTGTTTTCACCTACAAAAAGGAGAGAGATATATGAAAGGCAACGAAAAAGTCATACAACAATTGAACGGTTTCCTGGCGGACGAATTGACTGCCATCAACCAGTATATTGTCCATTCCGAGATGTGTGCGAATTGGGGATATGGCAAACTGCACGGAAAGGTCGAGAAACGCGCCATCGAGGAGATGAAGCACGCCGAAAAAATCATCGCACGCATCCTCTTTCTGGAAGGCGTTCCCATCGTCACCAACCTGAAAAAGATCAGTATTGGCGCGACAGTGGAAGCCCAGCTCAAGAACGACCTAGCGTCGGAAGCGGGAGCCATCAAAGCCTATAACGATGGAATCCGACTCTGCCTCGAATTGGGTGATAATGGCACGCGCGAACTGATCGACGCCAACCTGCATGACGAGGAAGAACACCTCGATTGGCTGGAAGCTCAACTCGACCAGGTTGCCCAGATGGGCCTGCAGAACTATCTGGTTGGACAGGCTGAGTAAGTCATCTGTTTGGGTTTGTTGCCTCAAGTGACAGTCACCTTCGCGAAGCACCTTGTGGGTGAAGGTGACTGTCACTTTTCCCCTCGCCCACGCCAAAAGAGATTTCGGGAGTCTTAATGATTCAAAGTAAAATCAGGCAAATGGAAAACAAAGATGTCACTTACGCCACAGGATTTCGTCAGCAAATGGAAGCGCTAGCGTTGAATTTGGAGAGGGCGAAGGGATAATGTCATTGCGAGCTGTTCTTTGGCGAAGCAATCCCCCGTTAAACGGGATTAGCTAATCGAGAAGCTTTGTCCATTTAAGCGGGGATTGCTTCGTCGGGAAGAACACCCTCCTCGCAATGACACTTGGCAATGACACTGGAAACGATAAATTATGAGCAACAGAGAATATTGTGTGTATATCCTGACCAATCAGCATAATGCTGTGCTATACACGGGCATAACCAATAATCTGAAACGCAGAGTTTTGCAACGCAGGAATAAAACGGGCGGTAGCTTCACGAAACGATACAATATCACCAAGCTTGTTTACTTTGAAGTCGGCGATGACATCAATACTGCAATTTCTCGAGAGAAACAAATCAAGGCCGGGTCAAGACAAAAGAAGGTGGACTTAATAAACAGTATCAATCCCGATTGGGAAGATTTATACGAAAAGATTTAAACCGCAAGTGCCCTTTCAGACGCTTGTGCGGCTAATAGGTCTTAAGGGATTACGAATCACTTAGAGTCTATTGGATAGAAGAACAAAATGATCTGATGATTAACTTTCATTTGTCACAAACTAAGCATACCTCTTTTAGATAAAGAGTTGAACTATCTCCAGAGGTTCTACACGCCAAATACTGTAATTTCCTAGTTTTCCAATTGATTGAAATATCTTCTTAGTTTGCAAACACGCTTCTTGAACTCTTTCCGTCGACAACCGCACTCCAGTTGAAATCTCCAACAAAGATTTGTGACCTTTGCTTGGCTCATCGCATGTATTTGCCTTAAGCCATTGGTAGATTTTTCGACCATTATTCCAGCCAACAAACCGACTGCCAAATGTACGAAATCCCCATATAACGAACGCGACGATCAACGATACAGTTACAGGAATTGCTATTTGAATTAGTTGTTCTTTTTCCATCTTTACTCCTACGGACTCTAAAGGGCTTTGAAACCTTTAGAGTCCGTAATTTTCAAACCTTCAACCTTCTAACACTCCGAGTATCCACAAGCATAGCACTTGCGGCAACCTTCTTCGTAGATCACCGCCGCTTCACCGCACTCGGGACACAAATCTCCGACCTTCTGGAGCGGCGTAACGGAGGCGGCCTCTACTTCATCTTCCATCTTATGTCCGCCGTTGCCATTTGATTTCTCGGCAGGGGCTTCGGCAGCCAGGCCTTCCTTCTCGCGCAGATACTGATCCAGTACCTGACCGATGCCATCCGGCAGGGAGCGCACGCGGTTGGGGCCAAGGCCAAGTGAACGTCCACCGCCGATGCCGATCAGTTGTCGCACCACTTCACGCATCCGGTCGGTCGGGACGACGGGCGAAGCCAACCGCAGGATGTACGAGATCAAGCGTCCGATTGCTTCAGACACGGCGGCGGTTTCAGATCCGGCCTTGGCAGTATTGATGAAGGCTTCGAAAGGCTGCGTCCCGCCGTTTTCGTTGATGGTGATAAAAGCCTTTCCAGCGGGCGTGTCGATGTTGTAGGTCTTTCCGGTCAGGGCGCGCGGGCGCGGCTTCTTGCCGTCGTGCCATATCGTCCCCGCAGGGGGAATCATTGTCTTTTCAACGGGATCCGCTTCCAGCTTGGCAGGAGCCGGTTCTTTCTTATCCGCAGTGGCTTTGGTTTCCAAAACAACTTTGTCGCGCGAGCCGGTCACATAAACGGTGATGCCTTTGCAGCCGAGTTCCCAAGCCAGCATGTAAGCGTGAGACACATCGTCCACCGTGGCGCCTTCGGAGAAGTTGACCGTCTTCGAAAGCGAGTTGTCCACGAAGGCCTGCAAGGCGGCCTGCATACGGACGTGTTCTTCGGCAGTGATGTCGCCCGAAACGACGAAGGTATCGCGCACGGCCTGCGGGATTTCCTTGATGTGCTGGCAGGTGCCTTCGCTCATGACCTGCTCCACAATTTCCTGGCGCTTCTCTTCGCCGAGTCCGAGTTTCTTCAAAGCCTCATCAAAGCGCGGGCTGGCGTAAGTCAGCTTGAGATCCTTGCCGTTATCATTGACGTGCCGGATGTAAGCCAGCGCGAAGACGGGTTCACAGCCATAGCCTTCACAACTTGCGACGGTGGCAATCGTGCCGGTCGGCGCGACGGTGGTCTGTGCCGCGTTGCGGATGCCATGCTTTTTGATGCCAGACAAGATCGCCTCCCACTGGACCGCGGGGCGGCTCCAGTTTTGCTGATACTTCACCAGCGTCTGAGGCGGCGTCCACGTCATGTTGTCCATATCGTAGATGCTGTTCTGAATGGCGGGGAAAGGTCCGCGCTCTTCGGCCAGTTCGATGCTGGTCTTCATGCAGTGATAGCGCACGAATTCCATGATCTGCGCGCCGAACTCCTGCCCTTCCGCCGACCCATATCTCACGCCGACGTGATACATCAAGTCGGCCAGCCCCATGATGCCGAGGCCGATGCGGCGGGCGCGATGCGCGGCTTCGCTGAGCTGCGGCACGGCAGGCACATACGCGTTGGCTTCGACCACATCATCGAGGAAGCGCGTGGATGTGACGACAGATTGGCGCAGCGATTCCCAATCCACTTTGCCATCGGGTCCACAATGTTCGTTGAGATTGACCGAACCGAGACAGCAGTTCTCATAAGGTCCAAGCCATTGCTCGCCGCACGGGTTGGTCGCTTCGAGCGGATACAAATGCGGCACCGGGTTCGAGCGGTTGGCCGCATCCAGGAATAACACGCCCGGCTCGCCGTTGTGATGCGCCTGCGTCACGATCTTGTCGAACAGTTCACGCGCTTTGACTTTCTTATAAGTGCGGATCGTGATGCCTTTGGCTTCGGCCTGTTCAAGCGTCCCGCTGAATCCTTTATGCTTCATCTCGACCAGGTCAGGGAATCGCAATTCCCATTCTTCATCGTTCTTGACGGCGCGCATGAACGCGTCGGTAATGCCGACGGAAATATTAAAGTTCGTGATCTGATTTTCGTTGATCTTGCAGGTGATGAAGTCTTCCACATCCGGATGATCCACGCGCAGGACAGCCATATTGGCCCCCCTCCTTGTTCCGCCTTGGGCGATCTCACCAAAGGCATGATCGTACACCCGCAAGAATCCGACCGGCCCGGTAGCTTGTCCCGCCGAAGTTTGCACGAGCGCTCCATGCGGGCGCAAGCGCGAGAATGAGAAGCCGTTCCCGCCACCCGTCTGCTGGATCAAGGCCGCATCGCGCAAGGTCTGGAAGATGCCTGCGCTGTCGCGGCCCATGTCATCGGTGATCGGTAACACAAAACATGCCGCAAGCTGACCCAGCGGGGTCCCAGCACCGGTAAAAGTCGGAGAATTTGGGAAGAACCTTTTGCCTGTCAACAAGCGATAGAACTCTTTAGCGCGCTCGATCACATCGCCATTCCAGGCTTGCTCCACTTTGGCGACGTGATAGGCCACACGCCAGAACATCTCTTCGACCGTCTCGACGAGCTTGCCATCATCGCCGCGGCGGACGTAGCGCTTCATCAGCACCTGCCGGGCGTTTTCCGTCAGGTCGACCTTGGTAAGTCCTTTCGGCAAGGGCGGTGTGGGAAGTAATCCCTGCCTGGACGAAATTGCTTTTATAACCATATGACGCTCTCCTCCGATAAAATTTTGGGCTGTCATTGCGAGGGCGTTCTTCCCTGCGCCGAACGCAGGACGGTGTGCCCGAAGCAATCTCCTCCGGGCAAATTGGGAGATTGCTTCGCAAAAAACGCTCGCAATGACGTTTGATTCAAAATACAAAACGGCAGAGACATCTCTCCGCTTTGGGCGGAGAGAGTCCTGCCGTTAATTAGCCTTCGAGCAAATGATCTATTTCTTTGCGAAGCGCCCCCAGGTCGTCGAGGCGCAGATACACAATGGCGTAGCGGATGTAGGCGATCTGGTCCATCTCCTTTAAACCATTTATGACCATGTCGCCGATGACGCGCGACGAAACCTCGGCCTTGCCCACCTTCTGCAATTCCGACTCGACATGACCGACCAGCCGTTCGATGTCCGCGGCGGAGACGGGACGTTTGGCGCATGAAATGCGGATGCCGCGCGTCAACTTCTCGCGGTCAAACTCTTCGCGCGTCCCATCCTGCTTGACGATGAGCGGGATCGCTAAAATCGGTCGTTCGTAGGTGCTGAAACGTTGTTTGCACTTGATACACTCACGCCGGCGGCGAATCCCACCATGGCTATCGTGTGAGGTATCAAGAACTTTCGAGTCGTGGTACTGACAATAAGGACACCGCATTGCGGCTGGGACTCCATTTTTAGAACAAATGTCAGAGCCAGATATAGGACTTATCGCATAAAAATCCCGTATATATGGTGAAGTGAATGGCATTCTATCATGAATGAAACGCGGCCTCAAGGGCCGCTTGGGGGATGGACCTTAAAAAATCACACTTATTAAGAGGAGCGTAGGGCAGGCGTTAAAGAGTTTTCAGGAAATCCAATGCCTGCTTGTTGAACCAGGCAGAGTTGGATTGATGAGGCACATGTCCAGAGGGAGCATGCTTGCCTCTCGCGTTCGGCATGGCGGCCACAAGATTCGAAAAAGAAGAAGCCTCCAGGGTTTGATCCTGTTCGCCCCACACCACCAGCGTGGGCACAGAAATGGAAGGTAAATATGGCGTGAAATCAAGGCCGGTATTGGGAAGATTGTAAACACCCGCAGCCGTGCGCGTATAATCCAGGGCAGTCTGGGCGCGAATTTCTTCGGGCAGGGCGTGCAACGCGCCGCTGCTATGTCCCATGGACATGCTGGTGAAATCAACAATGATGCGGAACAACCATTCAGGCGTCCTGCCAGCCACAAGTCCGCTCAGGATCGGATGGCGATACATCAGCCGCAGAACATGGGGCAACTGCGAGAGGGCGTAGAACGGATCGACGAGGATCAGCCCCCGGGTCCGAGCGGAGAAGCGGCGCACATATTCAAGAACAAGATAACCGCCGAGAGAGTGTCCGATCAAAATGGCAGGTTGGGTCAGGTTCAAAGAGTCCAGCCATTTTTCAAAATGTGCGCTGAGCCAATCCATTTGATACGAACGCGAATCCGGTTTGGGGCTGTCGCCATGACCGAGCAGGTCAAGGGCGTAACCGGCATATCCAGCCTGCGCCAATTCCGGGAGAAGGAAATCCCAATCGTGAAGCGAAGCCGCCAACCCATGCACCATGATGACCGGTGCGCCATTGCCTTGTGTTACATAATTTGTTGTCGATGGTACAGTGAATGTGTCACTCTTAGTTTGTTTCGTGTTGCTCATATCGTTTTGCTAACTCTCTTCTTAACACCTTTCCAATGAACGTCCTTGGAAAGTCATCCATGAAAATCACAAGTCGGGGCACCAGGTCCGGCGGCAATCGGCGTTTGCAATACGCGATCACCGACTCAGGTGTGGGACGTTCGCGCCCGGCGATCACGAAGGCAATCGGCTGTCCGGCAACCGCGACCACGGCTACTTCCTTGACCTGAGGCACTTCGTAGATCACTTCTTCCACGTCACGCGGGAAGGCGGGTTTCTTCCCCGGCTTGGCAGGATACCACATGTCTGCCTTGCGGGCAATAATGCGGAAATAACCTTCTTCATCCATCTGGGCCACATCACCAGTGAGAAGCCAGCCATCGTCCGTCAGAACCTCCTTCGTGGCTTGTGGATTTTTCCAATAGCCCATCATCACTTGCGGACCGCGCACGGCCAGTTCACCGATCTGACCCGGCCCAACCTGTTTATTCGAATGCGCCAGATCTACAACCGCGGCTTCCGTCGACGAAATCGGGAGGCCGATGCTGCCGACCTTTCCCTCGCCTCCCAGCGGATTCGCGTGTGTGACCGGCGAGGCTTCCGTCAAGCCATAGCCTTCAACCAATCTGCCTTTCGTCAATTTCTGGAACGACTCCTGCACTTCAACCGGCAGCGGGGCCGAACCGCTGATGCAGGCCTTGATGGATTGAATTCCATACTTCCGCACGCCGCGAAAATTATTGATGGCAACGTACATATTCGGCACGCCGGTGAAAATGGTCGGCTTATATTTCTTGATGGCCTTTAGGATATCCAAAACCTGGAACTGCGCTTTGATGATCATCGGCGCGGCCAGAGCCACAGGCACATTCAGAGCAGTTGTTAATCCATAACTATGAAAGAACGGAACAACGCACAAGAATCTCTCTTTGCCCTCCACCGCCTCCGGCATCCAATGCCGGGTCTGGAGCGCGTTGGCAACCAGATTGCGGTGAGATAACATCACGCCTTTGGCCTGCCCGGTGGTGCCGCCGGTATATTGGATGACAGCCAAATCTTCAGGCAGAACTTCCATAGTCGGCGACTTATCGCTCTCGCCACCCATCCATCGATTCCAACGCAGGGCAGTCAGGACATCGAAACCGCGATTGCGCCAGCGCGAAATGAGGTACTTTGGCGCGGATAAATATTCAGCCGGGTCAGTCAGCACAACGTGCGGCACGCCGCTCCCCTGTTGGATCTGCTGCGCCAGTCCAGCCCACGGCGTCAGCGTGACCAGCACACTGGCATCCGCATCCTTGACCTGCCGCACTACTTCATCCGGCTCGATCATCGGCGGAATAAAGACCGCCGTCGCCCCGGCCTTCATGGTTCCGTAAAATCCGATCACCATTTGCGGCGTGTTCGACAATAACAATACGACACGAGCACCTTTGGCAATGCCGAGTCCAAGCAAGGCATTGGCAAAGCGATTGGCTTCATGATTCAGATGCCGATACGAATGGCGGCTCCCTTCAAAATAAATTGCCGTGCGAAGAGGGAAACGTCTCACCGCTGAACGCAACAAATGATGCAATGGAATGTCTGGAATGCCAATCGTGTAAGGCACGCCGTTTTCAAAATGCGCCAGCCATGGACGTTCTTTTCGCAGAGCGTCGCGTCCGCCTATCTTCTTGCGGATGACAGCCGAAGTCTCGCGCCACGAACGCTGGCCCTCATCTTCGAGAAAACGCTCGATGGCACGATTGACAGCTTCGCGGCGCTCGAGCATGACCATGTGTCCCGAAACGCCGATATCCGCTTCCTGAGCAGCAGGAATACTATTTGTCACTTCGGTGAAGAAGGCCTGCTCAAAGACCTGGTCACGATGACCGCGGACGACAAGCGTCGGAACCTGCAAAGCCTTGAATTTTTCCCAGCCAA
>JAJYOH010000214.1 GCA_021796315.1 Chloroflexota bacterium | reverse complement strand
CCAAAAGATGACGGTCGTGTGGAAACAGGCTTCGTCGATTCTCACAACGATGTGGGATGGCGCGCACCGCATCTGGACGGAGATCACGTTCGAGTTGCGCACGAAGAAGTAAACAGAGCGAAAATCAAAGACAGCCGGGAGGCTGTCTTTGATTTTCGTCTTGGCGTAACATTTTGATATCCGCCTCGTTATGCAGGGTGAATGACCACACAAGGTCAAAACCAATTTGGAGGCAGATAACATGAAAACGATTGCTCAATTTCTTCTCACTGCTGCGCTTGGCCTGGCTGTGACCGCTGGCCTGAACACGGATGTGCGCGGCAGGATCGAACGCGTTGTTCAACGGGTCGAGGCGACGGCCGCGCAGGCAACAAACCTCGCGATCCAATCCGCATCGAACGTGACTGCCAATGCGAAGGCGCAGGTTTCGACGGATGCAAATGCCAGTGTCTCCGCTGATTCGAAAAGCTCTGCTTCATCATCCGCTGATGCGAACAGCGGCGCCAGCTTGAGCACGATGCTGAATGATGCCCTTGGTCAGGGAAACGCAAATGCCGGTGCAAGCGCGAATGTCCAAGGTTCGGCGAAGGCGTCCAACGACGGTTCGCTTCTCAACCTGATCTTTGGCGGTCAGGGAAGCGCGACTGGCGGACTTGGAATAGGAATCGGAAAGTAAGATTTCCTCCATCCTTTGAAAATAGAGTCGATCCGATACCGGATCGACTCTATTTTTTCATGAACTGATCAAGAAATTTTTCCTTCGTCGTCCAGAATTCATTGCGCTGTAAACCAAGCAGGCTGCGATGCCGCACGCTGGCAGGATTGAACGTCCACATCAACCACCAAGTATAAAAGTTTTCCCAGAATTCCCCGAATGCTCCGGCTGGTCGGTGGTAGGGGAAGATCGTGAAACCGAGATGCTCGAGCAAAGCGCGTCCGCCGTCTGCGCCTTCGAGCTTGATCTGCGCGCTGACTCCGCCCACGGCCTCAACATTTTGAAATTGCGGATTTGCGCCGATATGCTGAGCAACCGCCCTGAATGAGGTGACGATCAGGCGTTGGGTCTGCCGCGCCCAGCCCAGGTCCGCGCCCTGGGGCGGGATAGGTGGAATGCGTTCATTCCATAAATGAAGCACCAATACTTTTGAATCAATCGGAATCCTACCCTCGGGCAGGGGAATGTTCCACGCGGCGCGTCCGTTCTGAATCCGCATGATGACCTGTGGATCGTCTGTAAATGGTTCGACGCCTTCGACTTGACTCAACCAATCGTCGAAGCGGCAGATAACCGAACGAAGCCAATCCATCAGCGTTGGATCAGCCAGATTCCCATCACGATTGCCATTGTCCCCAGCCATTGTTGTTGGGAGATGGGTTCGTTAAAGATCCAACTGGCGGCTACCATTTGCACACCCAGCACGGTCAGGCCAGTGGTGAGCGGAAAGGCGATGCTCAAAGGCATGTACTTCAATATCCAGGTCAGGGTGATCACCGTGACCAAGCCAGCAAGGTTGCCGACCACCTGCCAGGTGAGGATGCCGCGCCAGGTCGCGCTCATGGCTGAGACGCGGAAACTCGCATTCGATAATACGTTAAAGCCAAGGTTGGCCACAATCAGCCAAAAGACCAGTGTTGAAGTACTTTGGATTTTCGGAATGGCGATACCGGTAAAGCGATTATTGAACATGGTGCGTCTCCTTGAGGTTCTTCTTTATTATGACACAACCCTTAACTTATCTACAAGATTTGCTAATCCGTTGAAGTGCGTCTATAATTCCCGAAGATATGTCAACCACCGACGAAATCAAATCCCGGATTGATATCGTGGACCTCGTCTCCGAGGCTGGTGTTAAACTGCGTCATGCGGGTAAGAACTACACTGGCTTCTGTCCATTCCATGCAAATAAAAACACGCCTGCCTTCGTCGTCTGGCCGGAGACCGGGACCTGGCGTTGTTTCGGCGAATGCAACGAGGGCGGTGACATCTTCAAATTCGTGATGAAGAAAGACGGCCTCGACTTCAAGGAAGCCCTGCAAAAACTGGCCGACAAAGCCGGCGTGAAGGTCGAGAAGTATGTCGCGGAGAAGCCCGAAGTCAAGGAAGCACATGAACATTTGCGCGCCCTGCTTGAAGACGCCGTCATTTTTTATCGCACTCATCTTTTCAATAACAAGGATGTGCTGACTTATCTGCGCGAAAAACGTGGATTGACCGACGCCACCATCGAGACTTTTGGGCTGGGCTACGCCCCGAACGGCTGGGATAATGCCCTCAAGCATTTCACCGAGCGCGGCTACTCCGAACAGGATTTGATTGACGCAGGTCTGCTTACCGTGCGAGACGAAGCCGACGACTCACGCTCTACGCCTGTCCTGCCTGCGCCAGTGCCGCAGGCACAGGTGAGCCGCGTCGAAGGTCAACATTCATCTCGCACTTATGACCGCTTCCGTCATCGCATCATGATTCCCATCCGCGACGAAAATGGGAAGATGGCGGGCTTCGGCGCGCGCATCGTGGACCCGAACGATATTCCCAAGTTTTTGAATTCTCCCGAAACGCCGATCTTCAGCAAGGGCCATTTGCTTTATGGATTGGACCGCGCCCGCAAACCCATCCGAGCGGCGGACCAGGCAGTGATTGTCGAAGGTTATTTGGATGTCATCGCCGTGCATCAGGCTGGCTACGAAAACGTTGTCTCACCGATGGGCACGGCGCTGACCGAAGACCAGTTACGTTTGCTCAAGAAGTTTACACGGCGAATCGTGCTCGCGCTCGATCCGGATAATGCCGGCCAGAAAGCCATCCTGCGCGGGTTGGACGCAGCGCGCTCGGCCATGGATCGCAAAGGCGAATTTGGTTTTGACCCGCGCGGCTTGCTCAAAAACGAAGCCCGTCTGCAGGCCGATTTGCGCGTGGCATCCATGCCCGATGATCTCGACCCGGATGAGATTGTGGCGCGCAACCGCGCAGAGTGGAAACAGCTCATCGAGAATGCCAAGCCGATTGTCACGCATGTCATGGAGACTCTGGCTGCGGGACAGGACTTGACCGATGCGAAAGTGAAGAATCAGATCGCCGCGCAGGTCTTGCCGTTGATTGAAGATTTGCCCAACCCGATGGAACGCGACACATATCGTCAGGCGCTGGCGCGAATGTTGAGGGTGGATGAGCGCGTGTTAATCGGCGCCCCAGCCCAGGCTCGGCGTGTGAGGCGGCCGAGGCCGGTCGGCGGGAACCAGGTACAAGGGTCGGTGCAAGTCGCGCTGGCGGTGTCGTCCAGTAAAAAGATCGAGGCGTATGTCGTCGGTGTTCTATTCCGCAAGCCTGAGCTTTTATATCGGCTGGATCGCCAACTGCAACAGTTTGGCCTGACGGTTTTAACTGCGCAGGATTTCGAGTATACTGATTATCAAATGTTGTTCGGGCTGATCCGCGAGGCGCTGGAGCAGGACAAGAGCGAGCATCACGAATTTGTGGTGGATTCCTTGCCGGAGCAATTGCAGGAATTGTCACGTGAGTTGTTGGTGGAGTCTGAAAAGATCGATCCTGTAGAAGAAAAAATAATAGACGATCTGGTTCGCAGCATACAAAAAATTCGTCGTGAAGCCATTGATGAAATGGTTGCCCAATACAGATTTTTGCAGATGGACGCTCAACAACTTGGCGATAATCAACTTTCTGCTTCTTATGGCAATGAACTGATTAAGTTAATGCAGGCACGGCATATTTTAGATGATGTGGATCCAAAAATATCCATGCGCCGCAAACAATAAGGTTCATCGCAAAGAGCATTTTTGGGAAACGGGAAAATACATGGCCACTAAGAAAAAAGCCTCATCGTTCCCGCGGGAAATAAAGTCTCAGAAGAGCAAGGCCAAAGACAAGGCGCGCCCGATTCAAAAAAGAGATGCGTCGCTCGAAGAGTTATTTTTGCCCAAGCAGGGCATGAAAATACCTGCTGACGAGTTTGAGTTCGAAGATGAACTCGACTTGAATGGGAATGGAGTCGGGCCAGGCGCACCAGATCTTATGCAAGTGGAGGAGGAAGATCTGGAAGAACCGCTTGAGGAATCGCTCGTCAAGCAGCGTCCCGAGATTGCATCTGAATTATCCGAAGACCCGGTGCGTTTGTATCTGCGCGAGATCGGACAGGTAGAATTGCTCGACTCGGACAGTGAGTTCAGGCTGGCCACATTGATCGAGGCACGACGCATCCTGAACACTTTTTGCCAGCGTCCGGTTCGCAAAGGCACTGCGCCGGCTGTGGGGGCCTATCGCAGCCTGACCGCTGAATTGCTTACATCCTGGCACCGCTTCAATGAAGATGCTGAACGCTTGAAAATAGATTTACCAGACCTGTGCCTGCTTATGGCGGAGTCTCAGGATTTGCAGCGCGGCTGGGAGTGGGATGCGCCTTCTTATCTGCGGCATTATCTGGCAACCGAGCAGTGGGGACGCGATCCGCTCTGGGACGATATGGTGCGGTGGGCATATAGTGTCTTTATCTGCTTTTATCTTTTGCCTGAAGATTATGCAAGCTGGCTTTCAACTCACATTCAGGATTGTCACAAACTGCCGGTCGTGCGGACCCTTAACCGGAATCTGCCCAAGGAGGCAATCCTGCTCCTTGAAATGGCTTCCGTTCAAGTCCGCGCGCGCGAGGCGAATCACGCACTCATCCGTGCCAACCTGCGGCTGGTGGTCAGCGTTGCCAAAAAATATCTTGGGCGCGGTATCCCTTTCCTGGATCTCATTCAGGAAGGTAATCTGGGTTTGTTGCGCACGATCAATAAATTTGACCCGCGCCGCGGCTTTAAATTCAGTACGTATGCGACCTGGTGGATCCGTCAATCCATCAATCGTTCCATCGCGGAGCAGGCGCGTACCATCCGTATCCCGGTGCATTTGTTTGAGGCCATCTCGCGCATCCTGCGCGCCCAAAGACATCTTACCCAGGAATTGGGCCGTGAACCAAACACCCGCGAAGTGGCTTTGGAAGTAGGATATCTTCCCACGGCAGATGTGCAGGCTATCATGCGCTCACAAGCCGAGGGAACGCCGCTTGATCCCGAAATCCAGCGCCGCCTGGAAATTGCCACTCAGAAAATAGATCGCGTGCTTCGCTCTGCCGAGGAACCGGTTTCACTCGAAGGCCCGGTAGGCGACGAGGATTCGAGTTCACTGGGCGACTTCATCGAAGACGAAGACGCCCTCGAGCCGCTGGATGCCGCCTCGCGCGAGATGCTGCGTGAGCAGATCCATAAGGTGCTGACCGCACTTTCAGAGCGCGAACGGCAGGTGCTTGAGTTGCGCTTCGGCTTGATGGATGGAAGGGAACACACGCTGGAGGAAGTCAGCCGTTATTTCGATGTGACGCGTGAGCGCATTCGTCAGATCGAAGCCAAGGCTTTGCGAAAATTACGCCACCCGACGCGCAGCCGGCAGTTGAGGGATTATTTGTAGCTAGCAGTTTGTCGGAGAACTCCATCCGCAGGCATTTTTTACCGCGAAGTTTTAAAAGCTTTTCTTGGCGCTCTTAAATCAGGTAAATCGATGAAATCGTGGCTGGATTTTTTGAAGATTATGTTCTGGGTTAATCATGTTGTATGTTGCTTGTTGATTATGGTTTGTATCCGTTTTTGTGGAGCGCTTCCTTCAAAGTTAATCCCAATCTCGTCACCCCCTCACGGATGACGTTGGGCGCGGCATAGGAGAAATTGATGCGCATCGTGTTCGCGCCTCCGCCGTTGGCATGGAAGGCCGCGCCGGGCACGAAGGCAACTTTGCGGCCAATCGCGACTTTCAAAACTTCAGCTGCGTCGACACCTTCGGGCATCGTTCCCCACAAGAACATGCCGCCGTGCGGATATGTCCATGTGACTTCGGGCGGGAACATTTCATCCATCATTTCGAGCATCACATCACGCCGCTCTTTATATGTGGCGCGGATGAGCTTAACGTGTTCGTCAAGGAAACCGTTTTTTGCAACCTCATACGCCACGTATTGATTGAAGGACGAAGTGTGCAGGTCAGCAGCCTGCTTGGACATCACCAATTTGCGAATGACTTGTTCCGGTGCGATGACCCATGCCAGGCGCAAACCGGGGGCGAGAAGTTTGGAGAATGTACTGAGATAGATGACATTGCCGCTATAAGTCCCGCCGTTCTTCCCGCGGAATTGACTATCCAGATAGACAATCGAGGGGATATGTTCGCCTTCATAACGCAACTGACCGTATGGATCATCTTCGATGATCGGGACGCCGTACTTGTCGGCCAGTTCGATCAGTTTTTTTCGCCGCTCGAGGCTAAGCGTCACCCCGCTTGGGTTTTGAAAATTGGGAAGCACGTAGATGAATTTCGGCCCGACGCGCAATGCCGCTTCCAGTTCGTCAATGACCATGCCGTGCTCGTCCGTGCGGACGGAAATGTATTGCGCGCCGTACGCATTCCAAGCTTGCAATGCGCCGAGATAGGTCGGTGATTCGACCACAATGTAATCGCCGCGATTGACGAACAATCGTCCGATAAAATCGAGGGCCTGTTGAGAGCCGGATGTGATCAAAATATTGTCCGGGCTGACCTCCACACTGTAGCGTGCGGTGCGGCTGGCGATCATCTCGCGTAAGGGGCGGTGACCTTCGGTGGTGCTGTATTGTAAAGCCTGCGCGCCGACGGTTTCCAGGACAATATTGCAGGCTTCTTTAAATTGCTTGAGCGGAAAAACCTCCGGCGCGGGCAATCCGCCTGCGAAGGAAATGATGTCGGGTTGTTCGGTCAGCTTGAGTAATTCCCGGATGATTGAACTGCCCATTTTTTGTGTGCGGTAGGCGTAGCGATATTCCCAGGGTGTTTGCATTCATACTCCTTGGTACAGGATGAAAAAAGCCTGGCAGGTACGTTGGTACCTGCCAGGCTTACTGACTCATGGCATTTCAATGCCTAGAAGGTTTAGTGCCAGTACTCTTTCCATGGCAACTTAATCTTACTCACTTTTCCTCCAAATCGCAACATTCTTTGACGTGACAGAAATCATAATTTTGTCAGGCTAATTCAATGGATAAATTTACGGCCACGATTGGCAGTACTTCATCGGCAAAGGCCTCAGCAGGCGTGTTATTCCTGTTATGACTCCATTGCGACGTGAAAGAAATTGCATACACGCCTCAACGTAAATTCGTGAAGATGAGCGGATCAAGAATTCGTCCCACAAAAACGTCAACCACTCAGCGGTATGGTCGCCCCGTTAATTTTTCCGGCTTCGTCGGAGCAAAGATACAACATCGAAGCGACCAGTTCTTCCGGCGTGGCGCCTTTGCCTTTATAGTCAACATCAATGGATTTGACCTGGATAATGTTTGCCGTCACGCCGGATTCTTTCAACTCTTCGGCAAGTGTCAAAACCAGCGCCTCTTGTAATGCTTTCGCTGAAACATAAAGACCCGATTTGGCAGGTGGATGTGTCACCGTCGAAGACGAGACCACGATCACGCGTCCCCATTTGTTGGCAGCCAGGCGCGGACCAAAGGCTTGAAAGAGATGGAATGTTGTCCACGCGTGCTGGCCGAGCATGGACTCAAAATCATCCGCCGAGGATTCGGCGATGGTCCTGCCGCCCGTCCAGCCGCCGACGAGATGGATCAAGGCATCAACGCGGCCAAATTTAACGGTGACCGCTTCGGCGGCGGAACGAACTGAATCTGATTTGCGGAGCTCCGCCGTGAGAGTCAGAATCCGCGTGGCGGGCAGTTTCAAGTCGCGGGCGAGAGCATCCAATTTATTTTGATCGCGGCTCAACAAAACCAGCGATGCGCCGCGTTCTGCAAATGTGCGCGCGGCAAGTTTTCCGGTTGCACCTGTTGCGCCGGTAATGATAAAGACCCGTCCGTCCAGCATTTTTACTCCCAGATATCCTCTTCCACAAAGCGGATCTGTGCGCGGCTCATGCCTTGAATGATCGGGCGATCAGGTTGTTCTTCGAGATGTTCCTTGCCGCTGAAATCGATCCAGTGGCCGGACTTGGCGGCCTTGGTTTGAAGATAAAAACGATTGTGCGCGTTGGGCTGCATGATGTGCGGAATGCGCCCGCTGACCTTGATGCCGTATTCGGTGAGCTGCTGGATTTTTTTCGGGTTATTGGTAATGAGCTTGACTGAATTAATTTTGAGCGACATCAACATGTGGGCGGCCACAGCATAATCGCGTTCGTCGTCGCGGAAGCCGAGCGCAAGGTTGGCCTCAACGGTATCCATGCCTTGATCCTGCAAACTGTAGGCGCGGATCTTGTTGATGAGACCAATGCCGCGGCCTTCCTGTCGCAGATAGAGCACCATGCCTTTGTCCATCTGTCCGATCATTTTGAGCGCAGCTTCGAGCTGGTCGCGGCAATCGCAGCGCAGCGAGCCGACCACGTCGCCGGTCAAACATTCCGAGTGCAAACGCACCGGCACATCTTCCGCGCCGATCACATTGCCTTTGGTGATGGCTACATGTTCTTTGCCATCGCGGTTGTTCTCGAAAGCCACAATGTGAAAATCACCAAAGCGCGATGGCAGTTCTGCCATCGCTACCACCCTCACGCAAATTTTATTTTTCCCAATGCCCTCACAATTGTGAGTTTCGTTCTCAGCCAGGATCGCTTCCATTTGTTCGTGCAAACTTGTCGTAGTCATTTCGACCTCTCTAATTTGTATTGTAGCACCACGCCGCCATCATCCCACGCATCAACATTGACCAGCTTTAAGGGAATCGCTGCGCTTCTTACCAGACCTGAACCGGCCGCTGTTGTCGGAGCCTTTTCCCCGCCGAAGATCATCGGCGCGACGAAGATCGTGAGTTCATCCACAAGACCAAGACGGAGCAATTCAAAGTTAAGAGTCGCACCGCCCTCGAC
>JAJYOH010000213.1 GCA_021796315.1 Chloroflexota bacterium | reverse complement strand
TCTGCCGGGCCAAAATTTCACGAAAACATGGAAGGTTCAAAATACTGGAACTTGTCCCTGGATGTATCAATATCGGCTTACACTTGTCGGTGGAGATAGTTTCGGCGCAGCGCTTGTAAAGCTTGGCTCGGAGATACCAGTTGGACAATGGACCGAAGTTTCTCTGAACATGGATGCTCCCAAAAAAGAAGGGAACTACGCCAGTTATTGGAGAATGGCAGACTCAAACAATAATATATTCGGAGCAACCCTCGTAGTTTCATTCACCGTTGCAAAACCAACTGATATTCCTGTGCCGCCGACAGATACGCCCGTACCCACTGCAACGCTCACTCCGACTCCATAAAAGGAATAATTTCAACAATAAAAGGTAAGTTTTCAATCAAGCATACAATCAGGAATAGGTATGGATATTTCATTGGCGCTTGGCGGCGGCGGCTCAAAAGGCAATTCACACATCGGCGTCTTACGTGTTCTCGAAAAAGAAGGATTCCGCATTCGTGCGATAACGGGGACAAGTTTCGGCGGGATGGTGGCTATTTTCTACGCGGCCGGCTTTAGTCCGGATGAGATCGAGGAAATCTTTGCGGCGGTGGATCAATCGCGTTTGTATGACCGTGTCGGCGACGAGAATCCATCTTTTCTCGGCCTCGGCGGAGTCTATAAGTGGCTGGAGCACACGATTGGCGAACGCACTTTTGCCGATCTAAAAATTCCGTGCGTGGTTACTGCCGTGGATTTGCTCACATCCTGTGAAGTTATTTTAAATAGCGGTTTGCTGCATGATGCGATTCTTTCAACGATTGCCGTGCCGGGAATATTTCCGGCCTTTCACGTGAACGGATGGGAACTGGTGGATGGCGGTGTGTTGAACCCGGTGCCGGTTGCGCTGGCGCGTTCGCTTGCGCCTTCCCTGCCAGTTGTGGCCGTGCCATTATCAACACCGCTTGGCGCGCCTGCGCGTGCATTGTCCATGCCCTTGCCAAGTGTATTACCAGCGCCTCTCGTTTCGCGGCTTGCCAGTTTGCGAATCTCAAAAGCCTTCGATATTTTTATGCGTTCGATTGATATTGGCAATCGTCAGATCACCGAGCTTCGCTTTCAACTCGAAAGGCCCGATGTGATCATTCGTCCCGACATGGCGGACATTGGCCTGCTTGACCGCGTAGATGTGCATGAAGTGGCGAAACGCGGCGAGGCTGCCGCCAAGGCTGCACTCCCTGAACTTAAGCGTGTCACTGCCTGGCCCAATCGCCTGCGGCGGACATTATTCAGGGAGGTTCGATGAAACGCGATTTGCGCGAATACGCCAAAAACACAAACATCCGTCTGGGGATCGGTGCATTTGTGTTGCTTTTTGTCCTGGGTACCATCCTGATCTATTTTATTTATGGTCCCCGAGCTGCGGTTTTTGGTCTGATGTGTTTTCTGGGCGGACTGGTTCCCATCGCCCTCATCTTTCTTGCTCTTTATGGAATTGACTGGATCGTAAAACATGCACGCCCCAAGTGAAACTGAACTTATCACATTTCAAGATTGGACTTTGCGCGTTCGTCCCGCATCGAGCGGGACGCCGCGCCTGCTTCTGCTTTTGCACGGCTGGACCGGCGACGAAAGTTCGATGTGGTTGTTCGCGCGAAATTTGCCGACGAACTATTGGATGATCGCTCCGCGTGCGCCTCATGCCGCCGAGCCAGGCGGCTATTCGTGGCGTCCGCATCTTATCGGGAACCGAAGCTGGCCCGGCCTCGATGACCTTCATCCATCCGTTGACGCCTTGATCCGCCTCGTCGACGATTATTCCGCGGAAAACAAAATTGACGCAAGCCAGTTCGACGTTGCCGGTTTCAGTCAGGGCGCGGCGATGACCAACGCGATTGCCCTGCTTCATCCTGAACGCATCCGGCGTGCGGCGGTCTTGGCTGGCTTTATTCCAGCGGGATCGGAATCGGTGGTGGCTAAACGCCCATTAAACGGCAAGCCGTTCTTCGTCGCGCACGGAACGTTGGATGAAATGGTCAAGGTTGAGTATGCGCGGCAGTCCATCCAGATGCTTGAACAGGCCGGCGCAAACGTCACATATTGTGAAGATGAAGTCGGTCATAAAGTCAGCGCAAATTGTATGCGTGCGCTGGAAAGTTTCTTCGCAGATTAATCCAACTTAATGGCTGTGTTGACGCTCCACTCTTTTACGGGTATCCTTACCGGAATTAATCAGCTTGTTTGAATAGAAGGTTTATCTATGAAATTTGGTTCCCCGTCTCGTCGTGATTTTCTTAAACTCTCAGGTTTGGGTTTGGGAGCGCTGGCCCTCAATCCGTTGAAAGGGGCTTTCTCGAATGTCTCGCCTCTTCCACAATTTCCGGCTGGCGACCGTTTGGGGAGAGTCGCTGTGTATCCCAATTACTATTCTACGGAGATGAAGACACAGCCGAATGAAAATGCGCCAAAAGTTCGTGATGTTCCGCAGGATGAAGTTGTAGTTTGGCAGAGGGATGTTGTTGGGACCAATGTCGCCGGAAGAAATAATGCCACGTGGGTCGAAACACCCGAAGGTTACATTTATCTTCCTGACCTTCAGCCTGTTCGCAATTTACCAAATAAACCACTAACTGGTATGCCGGCGGGCAAAAGCGGTTTCTGGGCCGAGGTCACTGTGCCTTACGTTGACCTTCGGCTCCTAAATGCCCCGATCGGACCGGGAGTTCAAAATCTTTATCAAGCTCAACAACCAATCCGTCTGTATTATGGGCAGGTGGCGTGGATGGATCAAGTTGGGGCAGATACAAACGGTAATATTCTCTACCGATTTAATGAAGCGCCGCAGCATGGCTATGGACCGGGCGATCTCTTTTATGCTGAAGGCGCTGCGTTCCATGTGTTGACTGATGAGGATGTTGCGCCCATCAATCCCAACGTTGATCCGAAGACCAAGAAGATCGTGATTGATGCCACTTCCAACCGACAAACCCTTTCGTGCCTTGAAGGGAATAACGAAGTTTATTTTTGCAAAGTTTCGACCGGCTTTGCAGGTACGATCAATGACTTTTCGACGCCCCTCGGTGATCAGTCAGTTGCATGGAAAACATATTCCATCCACATGGGCGCGAATCTTCCCGGATCGGGCAGCGGCTACGATACGATGGCTGTTCCCTGGCCGGTTTTCTTTAATACGAATGCAGGCGCGGCCATCCACGGCGTTTTTTGGCATAATGATTTTGGCGTTGCCCGCTCCCACGGTTGCGTCAACGTTTCACCTGAAGATGCAAAATGGATCTTCCGCTGGACTACTCCGGCTGTTTCCCTGGATCAAAGCGAAATCCGTCTTCAGTGGCCGAACGTCGGTGGAAGTTTCAGCACCTCCGTTACAGTCAACGAGACAAAAGCCCCAGCATAAGAGAAAAACATGGATATTTCACAAGTCTCATTTGGTTTGGCGTTTCTAGCCGGACTCGCATCTTTCCTTTCGCCGTGCGTCTTTTCCCTTGTCCCGGCTTATATCGGCTATCTGGGCGGACGCGCCGCAGGCGGCGAAGATAACGCATCCAATCGCTGGATAACATTTACGCATGGCCTGGCCTTTGTGTTTGGCTTCAGCGTGGTTTTTGTCCTGCTCGGTGTGGCCGCTTCCGCAGCTGGCGGCTTTTTATTCGACTTCAAAATCTGGCTGGCGAAGATCGGCGGACTGGTCGTCATTATCTTCGGCCTGCACATGATCGGCGTCTTTCGCATCCCTTTTCTGGAATACGATACGCGCGTCAATACCGCACCCGATCCTAAATGGGGTTATCTTTCCTCGGCGCTGATGGGTGTTTTCTTTTCGGCAGGCTGGTCGCCGTGTGTGGGGCCGATCTTGAGCGTGATCCTGACTTTCGCCATCAACGGCGGATCGATGATCCTGGGTGCGAAACTTCTAACCGCTTATTCCGCCGGGCTGGCCATTCCGTTCCTGGTCGCCGCGTTGGGCATTGGCTGGGTCACAACCATCCTCCGCAAATATGGCAGGGCCATGCGTTATGTTGAGATCGCAATGGGCGTTATCCTGGTTATTGTTGGTGTAATGCTTTTTGCAGGTGTGTTCGAACTGATCGCTCGTTATGGTTATTATGTTAACTTTGGACTTTAACTTATGACTGAAAACAATATTCTTAATGTTACTCTTTATACCCGTGATGATTGCAAACTGTGTGACGAAGTCAAAAAACATCTGATCGACCTGCAAAAGAAATTTCCTCATCGTCTGGTCGAAGTCAACATTGACTCGGATCAGACCCTCAAGCAAACCTTTGCTCTCGAGATTCCGGTTATCGACATCGGTCCGTACAGACTCAAGGCGCCGATCAGCAAGCAGTCGCTCGAAATGACTCTCGGCGCGGCCAGTGACCGCCGCAGTCAGCTTCAGCAAACGGATGGCGATGCCTTTCAGCAGCGCGTCATCAAAGGGCAGACTGTTACGCAGAGTGACAGGGTTTACTTTTGGATCTCCAGGCATTACCTGCTCTTGCTCAACCTGCTTATGTTCATGTATGCCGGACTTCCATTTCTCGCTCCGACATTGATGGAAGTAAACGCCGCTGCCCCGGCGCGGCTGATTTACACCATGTACAGTCCGCTCTGTCATCAGTTTGCATTCCGCTCGTTCTTCCTGTTTGGCGAACAGCCTTATTATCCGCTGAAGGAAGCCGGGCTTACAGGCATCAAAACCCTCGATCAAATTACCGGCTTTCAGGATTTGAGCAATCCTTACAGCGTTTCGCGTTTGAGCGCCCGGCAATTTGTCGGTAATCCCACCGTTGGATTCAAAGTGGCTTTGTGCGAGCGCGATATTGCCATCTATGGAGCCATTTTTATTTTTGGTCTCATCTACGGGTTGACCAAACGCAAACTTCCGCCGCTTCATTGGACCTTATGGATTTTGATTGGCCTTGGCCCAATTGGTCTTGACGGTTTCTCGCAACTCTTCAGCCAGTTCAATTGGCCGTGGCTGGTTGCATATTTGCCTTATCGCGAAAGTACGCCCTTCCTGCGTGTGTTCACCGGTTTTGTTTTCGGTTTTATGACTGCCTGGTTTGCGTATCCGAACATCGAAGAATCTATGCAGGAGACGCGCCAGTTCTTTATCAAGAAATTTGCTGCGGCGAAATAATTATTGGACGTCATTGCGAGACGTTCTTTGTCGAAGCAATCTCCGCTCTCAAACAAGAGATTGCTTACTCTGCGAGTACGATGTCGCTTGGCCTCGACTGCTTGCGTCTCGACCAGCGCTCGCAATGACGTAAAAGATCATGCCCTTCTTCAACAAAAACGGAATCCGATACTTTAGTTTTGACATTTTCCCGAGCACGCTGGCGCAGGCGGTTTTCACGCGGCGGGGAGGGGTCAGCCCCTCGCCGTGGGATTCGCTCAACGTGGGCGGGACGGTCGGCGATGATGTGGAACATGTGCGTGAAAACCGCGCTCGTTCATTTTCAGCTCTTGGCCGGACCCTCGACTCTCTCTTCGATGTCTGGCAGGTCCATTCCGCTGACGCCGTCTTCACCGACGCGCCGCGCCCAGCCAACACCGATCATCAAAAAGCCGATATTATCCTGACCGATAAACCTGAAGTCACACTTTATATGCGCTTTGCGGATTGTGTCCCGATCCTTTTTCACGATCCGAAAAAAGGCGTGGTCGGAATTACGCACGCGGGTTGGATGGGAACTGTGCGCGGCGCAAGTGCGGCCACGGTCAAGGCCATGCGCGAAAAATATGGCTCAAAACCAAAAGACATTTTAGCGGCCGTCGGCCCCTCGATTGGCGTGGATCATTACGAGGTCGGCGTGGATGTTATCTCGCAGGTGGAGCAGGCTTTCGGTCCGGACGCGAAGCGCCTGATCGAATCGCGCGATGGCAGAACGTATCTCGATCTTTGGTCTGCGAATCGAATCCAGTTGGAAAAATCAGGCGTGGAGCAGATCGAAGTGGCGGGCTTATGCACGGCCTGTCACCTCGACGATTGGTTTTCGCATCGCGCCGAAAAAGGCAAGACCGGCCGCTTCGGTGCGTTGATTGCGTTGACTTGAAATAGGAGTCCGACGACTCCAGTCGTAGGTTTTCCGAAGTCTCCAGACTTCGGACTCCAGAAAATTATGTCTACCCTCGTTTCCTCCATTCGTGAAAAATATTTGCACACTCTCGATGAGATGACTACTGCCGCGCGAAAATCGAATCGTGCGCCGGAAAAAATAAGGCTGGTGGTGGTTACCAAAAAACAGCCGGTCGAAGTAATTCAAGCCGCCATCGATGCGGGCGCGAAAATCCTTGGCGAAAATTATGCCGAGGAAGCCGTCGAAAAAATTCTGGCGTTGAAAAGCTATTCTGCGGTAGAATGGCACATGATCGGTCACGTGCAAAGCCGCAAGGCCAATCTGGTGGCCGAGCATTTTGCTCTTTTCCATTCGCTCGATAGTTTAAAGCTGGCTCAACGCGTTGACCGATTTGCCGCAGAGTTCAACCGCAAGCTGCCCGTCCTGCTCGAATTCAATGTAGGCGGCGAGGAAAGCAAACATGGCTGGCCGGCATTCGATGAATCCCGCTGGCCCGATTTGCTGGCGGATGTCAATGTTATCGCTGCGTTGCCCAACCTGCAAGTGTGCGGACTGATGACGATGCCGCCTCTTTTCGATCCTTCGGCTTCGCTCAGGACGGGACCTTCGGCGGCGCGGCCCTACTTTGAGCGTTTGCGGCGGCTGAGAGATTTTCTGTCCGAGCAGACGTATATTGAATTGAACGAACTTTCCATGGGCACCAGCGCTGATTACACGGTCGCTGTTGAAGAAGGCGCCACATTGGTTCGAATTGGGCAGGCCATATTAGGTCCGAGACCCGGATACGGAGATTAAATGAGTTCCACTGTTCTTGTGCAATTGATCAATGTGATTGCGAATGTTTTATTTATGCTTATATTTGTGTCGGTTATTCTTTCGTGGGTTTTGCCGCCTTATCATCCGGTACGCGAAGCGCTCGACCGCATTGTTGACCCCCTCTTGAATCCGATCCGCCGCGTTTTGCCAACCACCGGGATGTTTGATTTTAGTCCGCTGGTGTTGATGATTATTATTCAGTTCGCTTCTCAAATATTGATCAGCATAATAAAGAGGTAGCCAATGTCAAAGAGAAGTTTCCACCTGCACGATGGGAAAACAGGTTCCGCTCTGGCGGTGCGCGTGACGCCGCGTGCCAGCCACAATAAAATTGTGGAAGTGATGAGCGACGGTACGGTCAAGATCCATCTCTCTGCGCCGCCTGTGGATGGAGAAGCGAACGAAAAGTTGATCGAATTTCTATCCGATGTATTGGGAACACCCAAGACGCGTATCGAAATCGTAGCTGGAGCCACCGGACGCGATAAACTGATCTCGGTTCTCGATATGGATGCGGATGCGGTTCATAAACGCATCATTGCCCATTTGGAATAGAACCTGGTCTGCCCTCAAAAACTTATAATAAAATCATCGAGCCATTTGTTTGAATGGCTCGATGATTTTGTTTTGGTGAGTTGTCGATTATTGGACAGTGCTGTAAAGCCTTCTGTAAATCACGTAAATCTCGTAAATGTTTCGGATGTAATTTCGCGTCTCACTGAATCGAATGGACTCAAGAAAAAGGTCGGGGTCGTTCCCTGAGAGTTTTTCCCATTCAAGGGCATTGCCGGGACCGCCATTGTAAGCGGCCAGCGCACCGAACAAGTCGCCGTTAAGCAAGTCGCGGTTCGATGCCAGATAATGCGTGCCCAACACAATGCTGACTTGCGGGCTATAAAGTTGTTCAGGGTTGAACTCTGGCGGCCAACCGACGGCGTTGGCAATTGTTGCGCCTGTGCTGGGGACGATCTGCATTAATCCGCGTGCGCCTGCCGTTGAACGTACAAAGCCTTCGAATAAACTTTCCTGGCGGACAACGCTGAACACAAAGAGCGGATCGAGACCGTTGTTCTGCGCGGCGGGAACGATCAAATCGTTGTAATACAATCCGTAGCGGACGTGACTGAAATAGGGTGGGGCCATCATCGAAGACGCACTGTCGCTCAACCCGGCCAGGGTCAGCACCTGGCGCGCCGCGAAGATGCCTGAACGATACAGCCCCAGATCAAGCAGGTAATTTGCCAGCCGATAGGTAGCTACCGCGTCTGTACTGACTGAGTTTCGCAGGTCTTCAAACTCAAGGCGCGCATCTTCGTACTGTCCGAGAGACCAAAGCTCGGTGCCGCGTACCGCTCGCGGGTCCCCGGCAAGTGAACCGAGGCCGCTCAGGTCTGTTCCGGCGGGCAGGTTGAACGTCAGCCGCACCCATGAGTCCGCGTCCTTGCGTTCAGCGCTCATATCCAAATTCAGGTTGGCTGTGGGCGCCGAGACAAATGGCTGATGTCCAGCCAGCAGGTCGCGCGTACGCTCGCTGTAATATCCGCCCGGGTCGGCATTTTGTGCGAACTGCCAGGCGGTCTGAGTTTCCGTCGTATTACCGAGCTTCTGTTGCGTTTTGCCGATCCACATGTATGCGCGCGCTTTATCTTCGGGCGCGAGTGAAAGCACCAGGCTGCGCTGGAAAAGTGCGAGCGCGGCTTTGTAATCGGTTTGACGATACTGCATGATGCCCGCCCAAAACACAGCAGTAGGTCCCTGATCGTTGCCCGGATATTCGTTGGCGACGCGTTCCCATACTTTTCCCGCGTCATCGAAGCGGCCATCGCGCTCAAGGATGCGCGCCGCACTCATCAACGCGTCCGGCGCCTGTGTGGACGATGGGGCGGCCTTCACGTAAGCGAGCAAAGTGTCCGCTGCTTCAGGATACTGATTAAGATAGACCCATTGGATATAGGCTTTTTCATTCCAGGCATCCGCCCATTTTGAATGAGGCGAATAATGTTGGATGAAATACGTCAGCCCATCCACAGTGCAAAATTATCCCCTTTCC
>JAJYOH010000009.1 GCA_021796315.1 Chloroflexota bacterium | reverse complement strand
TCAGGATTTGAAAACCCATAGCCATGGCTATGGAATTGCTGTCTATGATGGTGATTTTTCCGGCGGCAGATCCCAGGGCCTCCCGGCCCTGCATGGCGGACTGCGGCGTGCCGGAAAGTTTCCCTGATACGAAGACCCCGATAACATCGAAGCCTTCTTCCACAAGGCCATGGAAAATATTTTGCATGGTGACCATTGATACCTGTGACGTGGTTGGCATCGTTTTACTACCTTTAAGCCGTGTATAAAACTCATCTGGCTGAATGTCCACACCATCTTGAAAGGTTTCGTCACCCCATATTAAAACCTGCGGTGCAACTGTGATGTTATGCTTCCTGACAAGCTCGACTGGTATGTATGCTGTACTATCCGTAACGAACGCAATTTTTGCCATAAGCCCTCCCGGCCTAAGTGAATATAAGTTCAAGAATTTTAACCCATTTGGCTATTCAAGGTTGCACAAAGTATATATTAGGCCTTATGATATAATCGCTTCTGCAAGCGGCTGGTTTGCAAAGAATTCTCATAGAGGAGCCTTCCTTTGGCCTTCAACCCCATTAACTGGCTGTTAGGCCTGTTTTCTTTAGACATCGCAATTGATTTGGGCACTGCGAACACCCTTGTTCATGTACGCGGCAAGGGTATTGTTATTAACGAACCTTCCTGGGTAACCATAGATAAAAGGTCACGTTTACCATTAGCCATTGGCCTGGAGGCCAAGGAGATGGTTGGCCGCACACCGGGCAATGTGATGGTTGTGCGGCCGGTTCGCGATGGTGTTATTTCTGAATTCGATGTGACACAGGTCATGCTGGAATATTTCATTGGCAAGGTACATGAACAAAGTGTGGTCCCGCTCCCCCGCCCGCGCGTGGTGGTCGGACTTCCGACCGGCGTTACCGAGGTGGAAAAGCGCGCCGTTTATGACGCGGTCATGGCCTCAGGGGCGCGTCAAGCCATGTTGATCGAGGAGCCGATTGCGGCGGCGCTGGGAGCCGGTCTGCCCATTGGCGAGATACGCGGCTCGATGGTGGTGGACATTGGCGGCGGAACGACCGAGGTCGCGGTGATGTCCATAGGCGGTGTAGTCGCATCGCGCTCATTGAGAGTCGCGGGCGACGAAATGGATCAGGATATTGTTCAATATTTGCGGAACAAGTACAACCTGCTCATCGGCGAAGGCATCGCGGAGCAGGTCAAGTGGAAGATTGGTTCGGCTTATCCGCTTCAACCTGAAAAAACAATGGAAGTGCGTGGACGCAATCTCGTAACAGGCTTGCCCGAAACGCTTGAAATCTCATCAGTGGAAATCCGCGAGGCGCTCTCTGGTTCGGTCCAAGTTATCATTGATACCGTGCGCGACGCACTGGATGAAATTCCGCCCGAAATCGTATCGGACCTGATGGACATTGGAATTTGCCTGGCCGGAGGCGGCGCCCTTTTACAAGGACTTGCTGACCGTCTAACAGATGAACTTAAACTGCGCGTTTGGGTGGCAGAAGATCCGTTAACCTGTGTGGCGCGCGGCGCAGCCATCATCTTTGAAGACATGGATCATTTGAGCCGCTATCTGGTTGGACTGGAGCGTGGCAGCACCCGTCATGGCGCATAAGAGCGTGCAGACATTTACGCTCTGTGCTATGATTTAAAGAATGAAAGATCTGTTTTCCCGCACTTTGCAAACCACCATAATTTTCTTAATCATCGGGGGCATCCTGGCGCTTTCCTTTGGCGGTTTCTTTAGTTCAGTTACCAATCGTTTCACCGGCGGATTTGTTTTCACGCAGGAATGGTTTGCCACGCGCTATCAAGCCATTCAGGAATTTTTAGCCGCGCCGCGTGATATTGCAAGTTTAAGCAGCCGCAACGCCGAACTTCAGAAGCAAGTCTCCGATTTGCAGGCACAGGTAATCAACTTGCAGCAACGCGTCAACGAGACTGAGATACTGGCCGCGTTGGTGGATTTCTCAAGAACCAATCCTGAAAACACATACAAGGCCGCATCGGTCATCGGGCGCGATCCAAGTCCGTTCCTGCATTACATCATCATCAATCGCGGTTCGAATGACGGTATTCTGCGCGGCATGCCAGTTGTTACAAGCGAAGGCCTGGTTGGCCGCGTCGATGCAGTAATCGCAGATGCTGCGCGCGTTCAATTGATCACCGATCCGGCCTCATCGGTGAATGTGCATCTTAAGAACGCTAATACCGACGCAATGCTGGTCGGTTCCGTTACCGGCGATGTCTCTCTCGATCTCATCTCGCAGGATGTGACCGTTCAAGCGGGAGATCTTATCCTGACTTCGGGTCTGGGCGGCGGTTTTCCTCCAGATTTGATCGTTGGTCAGGTGGTCAACGTTCACAAGCGCGCCGCCGAACTATTCCAGCAATCCACTGTTCAACCTGCTGTGGATTTTGGCCGTCTCCAAATTGTCCTGGTCATTATCAATTTTCGCGCGGTCGACATCGCCCCACTCATCCCCACCACCACTCCTTGATATGCGTAACATTATTGCACTTCCCTTACTTGGCCTGGCTGTTATTCTGCAGTCGGCCATCGTCAGCCAATTCTCCCTGCTCGCAGGCTATGCCGATCTCGTGCTGGTTATCCTGGCTGCCTGGGCTCTACAAGATGGAGTCACAACGGCCTTCCATTGGGCCTTTCTGGCAAGCATCATGGTCGGCTTCTCTTCGCACTTACCCTGGTTTATTTATATGATCGGATATTTCAGCGTGGTTTTTTTTGCTTTATTACTTCAACGCCGCATCTGGCAGGCGCCTTTGCTGGCCATGTTCAGCGTGACTTTTTTAGGAACACTGGTAATGCACCTTTTATCGTACGCCTATCTCCGCATCGCCGGGGACCCTTTACCGTTTCGCGACACAATGGGCCTGATCACACTTCCCAGCCTTTTGCTGAATCTGCTTCTTTCGATTCCGCTATATGGCTTTATGCGTGATATCGCCCGTTGGGTCTTTCCACCCATGGAGGAAGCATGAGTTTGCCTTCTGCACCCCGCAGTTCCCGCTTTGAGACCTGGCGGCTGTTTGTTATCTACGGGGCAATCCTGTTGATCCTTACCGCTTTGCTGGGACGCCTTATATCCATGCAAGTCTTCAACAGTCAAACATTCATAGATCAAGCGGTTGAAAACTACACCAAGTCAATTAGTTCGCCTGCTCCGCGCGGCATTATCTACGACCGCAACGGATACATTCTGGCCCGCAATATGGCCTCTTACAACCTCGTTATCACCCCTGCCTACATCCCGGACGATGCTGCGGATGTTCAACGCATCTATCGCGACATCTCGGCTTTAACTGGCATCCCGGTAAATAACGGCACAGTGGACGATGCCAAGCTGTTTGCTCCCTGCACTGAGGGACCGGGCATTTCCCAATTGGTTGACCTTGGCGATTCGCTGGCGCCCTATACTCCGGTCGAAATAAAATGCAATATTTCCGAAGATACTGCACGTCTGGTCAGCGAGCGAGCTGCAGATTGGCCCGGGGTAGGCGTTGAGATCGTTCCGATCCGCGACTACCCAACCGGTTCATTGACTGCTGATTTGATCGGCTTCCTCGGTCCGATTCCTGCAGCACTCGAGACAAGCTTGCGCGCAAAAGGTTTCGTTCCCAATCGGGACAAAATTGGTTACGCGGGTGTTGAAACTTCCATGCAGGATGTTCTGGCTGGAAAAAACGGTACGCGCGTTGTTCAAGTAGATGTTGCTGGTCAGGAAATTCGCAACCTTGAGCCTCCAGTCGCACCAACCCCTGGTTACAACGTCACATTGACAATTGATACACGCCTGCAGGCCGCCGCTGAAGCATCCCTAATGCAGGAAATCAATTATTGGAATGCCTACTTTGGAAAAATCCGCATCTCAAGCGGTGTAGTAATTGCCATGAACCCAAAGACGGGCGAGATTCTGGCAATGGTATCTTATCCAACCTATGAAAACAATCGCATGGCGCGCTTTATCCCGGGGTATTACTACAATCAATTGAGTCAGGATCCGCGCCATCCACTTTTGAATAACGCCATTCAAAGTGAATATCCGCCTGGTTCAGTGTTCAAGCTTTCCGCTGCAAATGGCGCATTGAATGAACATGTAGTAACTACAAGCCAGATCATAGCCGCGCCCGGCCAGTTGCTATTGTGCGAACAGTTTACGCCAAACGAACCCTGCGGGCCAAGTAACACGCGTCCATTCGTGGACTGGTACGCGCCCGGCTTTGGTCAAATCGATTTTTATCACTGCATTGCTTTTTCCAGCAATGTATGTTTTTACAAATTAGGTGGCGGATACGGCGATGAGATCAAGAACGGCGGGCTTGGCATCTTCCGTTTAGGCGAGTATGCCCGCGCTTTAGGGTACGGCGTGCCATCCGGCATCGAATTGCCCGGTGAATCAAGTGGATTGATCCCTGATCCGCAATGGAAGCGTATTAATCAAGGTGAAAACTGGTCGACCGGCGACACATACATTGCCACGGTGGGACAAGGCTATGTATTGGCAACGCCGTTGCAAGTGGCAATGTCCGGTGAAACAATGGCTAACAACGGAAAATTAATGCAGCCGACCGTTATCCGAAATGTGGTGGATAGCGAAGGAAATGTCCAGACCGTCTGGTTCGATCCGCAGGACTTCAGCCTTTGGGTTCCTCAAACCATAACCGATCAACATGGAAACACCCGTCAAGGTTGGCTCAATCTTGGCACTTCTGCAGTTGCAGATCGACCGCCTGCCGGGAGCTATCAAATATCGCCCTTTGTGCCAAATATGAAATGGGACATCACAAAAGATCCGGTTATAGCAGATTATGTCTGCGAAGCCGGCAACTGCCAGAAAACCGGACAAAAGAAAAGTGTAGATCCGGGCGTTGTTAAAAATGTTCAAATTGGAATGCGATACGCAGTCACCGATCCACGCGGAACATTACATAATGTTTATGCACAGGATTTTCCACTGCCAATTGCAATTGCAGGCAAGACCGGTACAGCCGAGTATTGCGACGATGTGGCGCTCAAGGCAAATCGTTGTCAATTCGGCGCCTGGCCAACTCATGGTTGGACATTATCTTATGCTCCATACGATGACCCGGAAATTGTTGTCATGGCTTTTGAATATAACGGCGGTGAAGGAGCTACGGTAGCCGCCCCGGTGGTTGCCAAAGTGTTGAAAGCTTATTTTGAATTGAAATCCATTGACCTCGCTAAAAGCGGCGGCGGATGATTGTCATGCTATAATTTGCCGCAACTTGTGGCCCGATGGATGATTTAGCTTCTTTAGTTCAGATCAAAGGATTACGAGACGGCTTGCTGGTCTCTCTATCCGACGCGCCATGGCAAGAACAGCGCGCGGCTTTGCTGTCGCAAATAGATGAGAAGCAATCTTTTTTTCAGGGCGCACGACTGGCGCTGGATGTTGGGACACAGATTCTCAAAGTCAATGAAATGGTCGAGTTGCGCGATCATTTATCGGAACGCAATGTTTCGCTCTGGGCAGTGATCAGCGAATCGCCCACGACGGAAAAGACCGCACAACTTCTAGGATTAGCCACCCGCATCTCCAAACCTCGACCCGAAGAGGCGCGCCATTTCGAAGTGCAGGATCTCGGCGAGGGCACGGCGCTCTTCCTGAACAAGACGATCCGATCCGGTGCGCGCATCGAATTTGCAGGCCATGTCGTTGTGTTGGGCGATGTAAATCCCGGCGCAGAAATAATAGCCGAAGGAAACATCATCATCTGGGGTCGTCTGCGCGGAGCCGTCCACGCAGGTTCGAAAGGCAACGAGGCCGCAGCGGTGTGTGCGCTCGATTTCGCGCCGATCCGCCTCCAGGTCGGGCCGGACGCGATGATTACATCCAACAAAAAAGAAACCGGAAAACCTGAGATGGCTTTTATCCGCGATGAACGAGTCGTGATCGAACCCTGGCAGGCCGGCCAACAGGAAAACTTATGACAGCTCAAGTAATTACCATTTCATCTGGCAAAGGCGGTGTTGGAAAAACGACCACCGTCGCAAATATCGCTGTAGCGCTGGCGTCTGACGGCGCAAAAGTTGTTTGCATCGACGGCGACATCGGCCTGCGTAACCTCGATGTGGTAATGGGACTTGAGAATCGCATCGTTTATGACATCGTGGATGTGATCGAGGGTCGCTGCAAGTTGCGTCAGGCCATGATCCGCGATAAACATTTATCTGAACTTTATCTGATCCCGGCGGCTCAAACACGGGACAAGAATTCGGTCTCGCCCAGCGACATGAATCGCCTGTGCGATGAGCTTCGTCCTGATGTTGATTTCATTTTGATCGACTCTCCGGCGGGCATCGAACGCGGCTTTCGGAACGCCATCGCTCCCGCCGACCGCGTGCTGGTTGTGACCAATCCCGAAGTCTCTGCCGTGCGTGATGCAGATCGCGTGGTCGGCATCCTTGAAGCGGAAGAGAAACGTCAGACTGCACTCATTATCAATCGTTTAAATCCGGCCCTGGTCAAACAGCATGACATGTTATCGGCGGAGGATGTTCTGGATTTGCTCGGCATCCGGCTGATCGGCATTGTCCCCGAAGACGAAGGCGTGATCGTCGGTTCGAATCGCGGCGTGCCAGTGGCGCAGGATGGAAAAAGCCGCGCCGGCCAGGCGTTTCGCAATATTGCAAAACGCATTCGCGGTGAGGATGTTGCCTTTATGGATTTGGATAAACAAAGCGGATTGTGGGATCGCATCCAGAAGATGGCAGGCCGGAAATGATGAACTGGTTTAGCGGACGCAAACGCAGCGCCGACAGCGCAAAAGAACGCCTGCAATTGGTATTGATCCACGACCGCACCGATATGTCGCCTGCGGAACTGACATCGCTTAAAGACGAGTTGATTCAGGTGATCTCGCGGCACGTGGAAATAGATACAGATGCTGTGCAAATTGACCTGGAGCATGACGGCCGCTCCCAACGTTTGGTGGCGGATATTCCCTTGCGGAGCATGACACGCCGCCGCGCAGGATAAAGTATGCGCGGTCTTTCCTGGCGTAATTTTGATTTCCTGTTATTGGGCGCTGTCGTGCTGGCCAGCGCCTTTGGCGCGATGATGATCCGTTCGGCCGTTGCGGGGAACGATGTGCTGGCGCCGCTTCCCAACCGCCAGATTTATTTTGCACTCGCCGGCCTGGTGGTCATCATTCTGCTCGCCAGCATCGATTACCGTTACTGGCTTTCCATTCACTGGCCGATCTACATCGTCATGATGGTTCTTCTCGTCTCGCTTTCGGGGTTGGGACAGGCCGCTTTCGGTGCGCAACGTTGGTTCCAGGTTGGCGTGCTATTTATTCAACCAACCGAGTTTGCCAAGATCGTACTTATTTTGATCCTTGCCCGTTACTTCGAGAAAAGCCAGAACGACCCGCGTGATTTGAAATGGCTGTTAAAAAGTCTGCTTTGGGCCTGGGGCTTGATTATTTGGATTCTGCTCCAGCCCAACTTATCGAATGTGGTGGTCAGCATGGTCATCTGGGCAGCGATGATCTGGATGAATGGTGTGGATATGAAACAAATTGCCCTGCTGACCCTTTCAGTTGTTCTGCTTGGGACACTGGCTTTCCCATTTCTTCAACCGTACCAGCGCGATCGTGTGTTGAACTTCGTACGGCCCGATCCAAACGCTACACATGGCGCAACCTACAATGTGCAGCAGGCCCTGATCGCCATCGGCTCCGGCGGATTATTTGGCAAAGGCTACGGCCACGGCACGCAAACGCAATTGCGCTTCCTGAAAGTCCGTCACACGGACTTTATCTTCTCGGCCACCGCTGAAGAGTTTGGCCTGATTGGAGCGATCCTCGTTATTCTGATGGAAGCCTTCGTTGTCTGGCGTTGTTTCCGGGCGGCGCAAAAAGCCCGGGATATTTCAGGAGCCATGATCGCGTTTGGCGTTGCCATGCTGTTATTTTTTCAAGGCTCGGCGAATATCGCCGTGAATCTGCGTTTGATCCCGGTTTCAGGTTTGCCTTTGCCGTTTATCAGTTATGGCGGTTCCGGCTTGATGTCGCTGATGGTCGGCGTCGGCCTCGTTGAAAGCGTCGCCATGCGCCATAAATCCATGGACTTCTAATTAGGTAAAAAACATAATGACCGATTACACCAAACCCGCGCGCGTGCGCATGGCGCCTTCCCCCACAGGTCACTTTCATCTTGGCGGCGCGCGCACAGCCTTGTTCAATTACCTGCTCGCTAAAAAAACCGGCGGCAAGTTTATTTTGCGCCTTGAAGATACAGATCTCAAGCGCACCGTTCCCGGCGCGGAACAGGAAATCATGGATAGCCTGCACTGGCTTGGACTCGATTACGATGAAGGTCCGGGTGTTGGCGGATCATTCGGTCCATATCGCCAGACCGAGCGCCGCGACATTTATCAACAACACGCCAAAATGTTGGTTGATAGCGGCCACGCTTATCCGTGCTTTTGCACGCCTGACCGTTTGGAAAAAGTCCGCCAGGAGCAACAGAAACGAAAAGAGAATCCGCGCTATGACGGCACGTGCCGCAAGCTTTCTCCCGATGAAGCCGCGCACCGCGTCGCCAATGGCGAGAAATATGTTATTCGTTTCAAGATGCCGCTTGAAGGTTCCACCACTGCCCGCGATCTTTTGCGCGGCGATATTGTGATCGAGAATATAAATATCGACGATGCCGTCATCTTGAAATCTGACGGACTGCCAACCTATCACCTCGCCGCGATGGTTGACGATCATCTCATGAAGATCACGCATGTCTTCCGCGGCTCGGAATGGCTCGGAACCTTTCCGCTGCACGTCAACATCGTGCGCGCCTTCGGCTGGGACGAACCGGAATGGATTCATCTTTCGGTCTTCCTCAAGCCAAGCGGTAAAGGCAAAATGTCCAAACGCGAATCAGCTGAAGCCATCAAAGACGGTTATTCCATTTTCATCAAAGATATGCAGGACCTTGGTTTCACACCCGAAGGCCTGCTCAACTGGATGGTGCTGATGGGCTGGGGCATTGCGGAAGGCGACGTATTGACGCTCGACGACATGATCGAAAAATTTAGTCTTGAACATTTGAACCCCGCCCCTGCCGCCATCAACTTCCAAAAGTTGGACCATTTCAACGGGACACACATCCGCCTCTTTTCGACCGGGGACCTGGCAGCGCGCGTCAAGCCTTTTCTCGCGAAAGCCGGATTCAACGTTGAGGATGGCCTTCTTCTGAAAATTACGCCGCTCATCCGCGAACGTCTCGTCACACTTGACGACAGCATTGACTTTGCGGGCTTCTTCTTCAAAGAGACAGTTGAACCCAACCCGGAAGAACTCATCGCCAAGGGACTCGACGCAAAACAATCCGCCGATGCGGCGCGCAAAGCTTATGAAATCCTGGCTTCATTACCAGGCTTGAGTCACACGGTCGCCGAACCACCCATGCGTGAACTGGTTGAAAAGCTCGGGTTGAATCCCAATCAGGTTTTCGGGATCGTGCGTGTGGCCGTCACCGGGCAAAAGGTCAGCCCGCCGCTTTTCGAAAGTATGGAAATTATCGGCCAGGTCAAAGTGCTCGAACGCATGAAAAAAGCAATCGGGATGTTGGATAAAATCTCTTAAACCTTATCGCGAAGAATTCCGCAACGCACACAAAAATAAAACGACCTGCATCATTAATGATGCAGGTCGTTTTTGCAGGTTATTACTTGCCTTGTTTCTTTTTCTCGATCTTCAATTTTCGTTTTTCTTTTTGAGTCAACTTTGGTTTCTTCTTCTCTTCCTTGTTGCCTTTATCTCTCTTGCCGCTTTCGCCCATGGTAATTTCTCCTTTTCTAAATATGGTCTTTCACAATTATTCTACAAAACTTTCGACAAATTGCAAACCCTCAATTTAAAACTCACCGGCCTCATCCGCCATCCTGACGATGCGCGGCGTGAATTTTCCGAGCGCCGCAACCAGGTCAGATTGCGCCGCAATGACGCTTTCGATGTCTTTATAAGCCTGCGGCGATTCGTCCAAACCGCCGCCCAACAGAGTCACGTTGCGTTGTTTGAGATACGCGTCGCGCGCAGATCTGCTGATGGAATTAATTGCCGCCTTGCGACTCATCAACCGTCCGGCGCCGTGCGAGGCAGACGTCAGCGCCTCACTCGCCCCCTTGCCGCGCACCACGTAACCGGCGTCGCCCATCGAGCCGGGGATGACTCCCAAAACGCCCACGCCTGCCGGAGTCGCGCCTTTGCGATGCACGATCACCGTGCGTCCATCCGCTAACTTTTCAGACCAGGCAAAGTTGTGATGGTTCTCCACGACCGCGGCCTCCTTCAATCCAACAGCCTCGGCCACACGATGATGAATGATGAAATGATTAGCCGATGCAAAACGTCCGGCCAACTCCATCGAAAGCCAGTATTCCTGCCCCGCTTCCGAATCGAGCGACAGCCACGCCAAATGTTTGACGCTCTTATCCAACTCGGGATGAATTTCAACAGCCAGCTTGCTGTAACGATCGGCGATCTTGAATCCCACGCTGCGCGAACCGCTGTGCGAAAGAAGCGCCAGGTATTGACCGGGGGCCAACCCCAGCAAAGGCTCATCCAAACGGAACGAACCCCATTCGACAAAATGATTGCCTGTGCCGCTCGTGCCAAGTTGACGTTCGGCATTATCCTGCAGAGTCTTGAGCAGACGCGTTGCATTCCAGGATGGATCATCGAGCACAGCATGACTCGCGCGGCGCACACCTTTCCATTCTGCGCCGATGCCGAAAGATGTCTGCTCCCATAAAGCATTCTCGAATAAACTTTTTTTCTGGCCCAGCAAATGCGGCGACACTTGGTAAATGGACCGCCTCATGCGGCAGGCAATGTCCACGCCCACCGCATACGGGATGACCGCATTCTCGGTTGCCAGCACGCCGCCGATGGGTAATCCATAACCGACGTGCGCATCCGGCATCAACGCACCCGCCACGCTGACAGGCAAACGCATGGCATTATCCATCTGCGCGATGGATTGCTCATCGATATTTTCTCTGCCCCAAATCGGATAATCCAACGGGCGCGAACGCAACTCTTCAAGTTGAGGCTCATCCTTTTGCGTGATACGGATGCACTCACGCGCCAAATCAGCCATCAATGGATCGGGCAGAAAAGCTCCCGGGTTTTGGCGCACTTCATCCAGCCGCGTCAAAATAGACTGGCGGTCGGCTCCCGTTTTCGCAAGTTCTTCCGCCGCCTTTTTGGCGATCCCGATGACCTTGCCATCCGGCCAGCGATTGAGCTTAAGTATTTTTCCGCTGATAAAAGCTGAATCGCTCATTCACGTCTTTCGCAAAGTGAAACATCCAAATAAATTATACAAACAAATCAGATTGTCTCTTCTCGCCGTTTGCCACAGGCGGATAAGCGCGCATGTAATCTTCGTATTCGCCGAAAGTATGGTTTGAAGTATTCACAGGATTACTCCTCCAGGAGTATCGGGGGGGGTGCGCTAAAAGTATGTAGATGAGTTTGCTCCCTGCGCCGTCCTCGGCGCAGGATTTACTCGCAAAGCGCCGCCGAGGACGGCGGCTTGAGCCTATTTACCAACAACCTTTGAGCGCCCCCAGTATCGGGCAATGATACTCGAAATCCGATGGGGTGTTATATAATACCCGAAGAGATATCATTCGATAAAATGGGAATCTGCTCCTGCCGGAAACGTTGACAGAGCAAAGCGCCGAATTATCCAGCAGCCACACTTTCCCAACTTCTCTTTACACAGGAGCCTAAATGAAATTCGAATCGCTTGCCATTCACGCGGGACAGGAACCGGATCCGAAAAACGGCGCGGTCATGACGCCGATTTATCAAACATCCACCTACGCACAAGATGGGATCGGCAAAACGCGTCAGGGATATGAATATTCGCGCACCAAAAATCCCACACGCTTCGCGCTGGAAAATTGTCTGGCCGCGCTTGAAGGCAGCGCATACGGCCTGGCCTTTTCATCCGGCATGGCTGCCACCGACACAGTTTTGCGACTCATTTCAAGCGGCGATCACGTTCTGGCGGGCAACGATGTCTACGGCGGGACCTTCCGCCTCTTCGATAAAGTGCTTACGCGTTTCGGAATGAAATTTGATTTTATAGACACCACCGATCCCGAAAACGTCGCCGACTCGTTGACTCCGCAGACTCGCATCGTCTGGCTTGAAACGCCCACCAACCCCCTGCTCAGCATCGCCGATATTCGCGCGATTGCCGAGATCGTTCACGCGCATCCCAATCATCCTTTGCTCGTTGTGGACAATACTTTCGCCACGCCTTATCTTCAACGTCCGCTCGAACTCGGCGCGGATATCGTCGTCCACTCGATGACAAAATATCTCGGCGGACATTCGGATACCGTCGGCGGCGCAGTCGTCGTCAAAGACAAAGAACTTTACGAAAAGCTCGCCTTCCTGCAAAACGCGGTCGGCGCGATTCCGGGACCGATGGATTGTTTCCTCGTTCTGCGCGGGATCAAGACTCTGCCTCTGCGGATGGAACGCCACGCTGAAAACGCCGCCTCTCTCGCGGACTTTTTAGCGGGTCATTCCAAAATCAGCCGCGTCTTATATCCGTTCCATTCCAGCCACCCGCAAGCCAGCATTGCCCGTCAACAAATGAAAAATGGCGGCGGCATGATCTCCATCATCATGAAAGGCGGACGCGACTCAGCCGTCAAATTTGCTGAGGCGACAAAAATTTTCACGCTGGCCGAATCCCTGGGCGGAGTCGAATCATTGATAGAAGTCCCCGCCGCCATGACGCATCTTTCCACCGCCGGTTCGCAGCTTGAAGTTGACCCCGGGCTTGTACGACTCTCCGTTGGCATCGAACATAAAGATGATCTTCTGGCAGATATTGAACAGGCATTGAAAAAAGCATAAACAAAAAGAGACCGGAGGCGCTGCTTCCGGTCTCAAATTATTTTGATGCCTTATTTTGCATGGATAGCCACCAGCGTTACATCATCGTCCTGTTTTGACCCATTTTGATAATTCAGTAAAGTCTCCAATAATTTATCGCAAACTTCCTGCGCCGAACAGCCAACCAACCCGCTCAACGTGGTTTTGATTCGTTCGAGGCCGAAGGCAACGCCATCCGGATTTCGGCAATCCGTCATCCCGTCCGTGAATAAAAGAAGCGTCGAACCAGGATTCAGTTTAACGACGCGCTCGTCCAGCGTGATCGTATCCCATAATCCCAAAGACATTCCGGGCGAATAAGGGATGCGTTCCACCGTCCCGTCCGGATTCAAAACCAGCGGCGGTTCGTGTCCGGCGCGGGCATAGGAAAATTCTCCGGTTTCGACATTCAACAGGCCATACAAAGCTGTCACGAACTGTATGGATTTTTCCAAGCGCGTGATGTGGTAATTAACTAATTGCATAACTTCGCCCGGCGCCATGCCGCGCGTATCAGCTTCGGCCATGATCAGAGCGTGAGTCCGCGCCATGAACAAAGCGGACGGCACGCCTTTATCGGCGACATCGCCGATCACGACCCCAAGCCTGGGCTTGTCCGCTTTAAACACATCGTAAAAATCGCCGCCCACCTGACGCGCTGGTAAAATCCGCGCGCCAAAATCAAATTTTTCGACAACTGGCAATACATCGGGAAGAATGCTCAACTGAATTTCAGCGGCCACTTGAAGTTCCCGCTCGAGGCGTTCCTTCTCGATCAACAATTCCTGCGCGGCTTTCAGATCATCGTAAGCTTTTTGTAACTGGTGATTCTTTTCGGTCAGATCATGGAAGGTGGCTGTATTCGTCGCGTCCAACCGCTGACTGAGAATATTAACCATGGAATAAGCAATGACCGGCCATTGCTGCAAAATCTGTGTAAACTTTGCGCGGCTCAAAACCCACGTACGGCTTCTTTCCTTGGCGCGCACGCTGGCGGTCCGTTTGCCATCCTGCAAGATCAACCCCATCTCGCCCACATACTCACCGGGGCCGCAAACCCTCAGAAGCAATTCATCTGGGGAATCGGCGGCGAGCACAATTTCCAAAGCGCCGTCCATTACCACATAAAGGTGCTCGCCCGGATCGCCATTTCGAAATAAATACTCACCAGCTTCGTGCGATAAGATCGGTAACCCTCGCACCATTTTAACGATCTCATCGGACGGCACATCCGAAAACAGTGGTATTTTTTGGAAGACAGATTCATCCATGCCGGGCACCCATAAAATATATCTAGCCGCTTCTCAGATCAACTTCTTCCTTACCCGCAAGCTTATCTTGAATTCTTTGCACGACCGTTTCCAAATGCTGCGGCTGATGGACAAAATCCATATCATCCGAGCGAATGGTCAACACCGGACAAAGGTCAAAGGCCGCCAGCCATTCATCATAAAAAGAATCGAGCAGGGAAAGATATTCGGCGCTGATGCCCGTCTCGATATTACGGGCGCGGCGATGAATGCGATTCATCAAAACCGGAACAGGCGCTTTGAGATAAACCAAAAGATCGGGGCGAGGCAGGCTGTCCACCACCAGGTCAAACAAACGATTGTAAGAAAGATAATCGCGTTCCGCCAGATTCCCCATGTGATGTAATGCGCGCGCAAAAATATAAAAGTCTTCGTAAATACTACGATCTAAAATCGCCGAGCGGGCATCATGCGATGCCTCGAGATACTGCTCGGCGCGGTGGCCGAGAAAAAATATCTGCAAGTGAAAGGACCAGGCGTGCATGTCCGCATAAAAGTCGGAAAGATACGGGTTGTCCGCCACCGACTCGAATCCCGAACGCCACCCCAACCGCGCGCCGATCCGCTCCGTGAGTGACGTCTTCCCCGCGCCGATGTTCCCTGCTACCAACACCAAATGTTTTGCCATGTGAGCCTCGTCCCGGCAAGTATAGCAGAAAAGCCAAACAATTCTGTTTGCACAGTGCGACCCAACCCGTGTATAATTTCGGCGACTGGAGACTACTTCATGGAAAAATTTAAAATTCGCGACGCATCGGGTTGGACAATGTTTGTCTTTGGAGTTCTTGCGGTTCTTCTTGGACTTTTGGGGCTGATCCGCCCCGAGATTCTTTTGTCGCTTTTGGGTTTTACTCCGCTTGATCGCGCCTCACGCGCCGCCGGGGATTACACGATTGTCTTTATGATGGCTTCTGCCATGGCTTCGTTCAATATGGGTGTTTATTACATCCTTGCTGTGGCAACTGATTTCAAGAAATTCTATCAATGGACGGTACCTTTCCGCACATTGACATTCATCGTCTTCTCAATTGTCGTTCTCACGGGTATTGCCCCGGCGCGTTTCTTCGGCATCGGCCTGTGGGAAGGTCTCGGCGCTTTAGCAACCGGATTGGCTCTTTATTTTGAAGGGCACCAGCAATCCACTGCCAGCCCTGTCAAGAGCAAAAGAGGCTAGCCATGAAATCCAAATGGATTGAGTACAGCGGAAAGAAAATCTTCTATCAGGATTTCTCCAGCCTATTCTATAATTCGCAGGCAGTTAAAGATGAACTTGCCGCGGTGCAAGAAGTTGTCTTAAAAGAGCCAATAAACTCTGTGCTGGTAATTTCCAATTTCAAAGATACCCAGGTCGGGGCGGATCTAATGGGCGCACTCAATGACGCGTCCGCCAAAACAAAAGACCACGTCCGCAAAACAGCGGTACTGGGAGTCAGCGGCTTCAAGCGGACCCTGGGCGACATGCTCTCGAAGCTCACGGGTCAGCCACTGAAGTATTTCGAGTATGAAGAGGAAGCCAAGAACTGGTTGATTCAGGATTAACTTTATTCCGCAGAGTCATCCGGCTTTGCGGAATTTTTTTGCCAGTTCAAATAGGAAAGCCAAAGGAAAAACATGATAAAAAAACTTCGCGAGCCTGTTAATGGGCTCACTCATTTCTTCGCCGCAATTGTCGCGGCAATTGGGCTGATCGCATTGATAGTGATCGGCTGGCATAGTTTCGTAAAAGAAGTCTCGTTGAGCATTTACGGTGTGAGCTTGATCTTACTTTTTGCCGCCAGTGCGACATATCACATGGTTAGAGCAAAGCCAAAAATTATTGAGAATCTTCGCAAATTCGATCACTCTGCAATTTACATCCTGATCGCCGGAACTTACACCCCCATTTGCGCCATCATGTTCACAGGCTTTTGGAAATGGGGCATGCTCGCCATTATCTGGTCGCTGGCCGTGATTGGGATAGTGGTCAAGATGTTCATTATCAATGCTCCACGCTGGTTGACGGCCGGTGTATACGTAGTCATGGGCTGGCTGGCTTTAGCCGCCATCGGCGAAATGTTGCGCGTCCTGCCGGTTGGAGCGATGGTGTGGCTTTTGATCGGCGGTGTGACTTACACCTTGGGCGCGGTGGTGTACATCACCAAGAAATTGGATTTCTTCCCCGGCAAATTCGGCTTCCACGAAGTGTGGCATATCTTTGTGATCCTGGCTGCTTTAGCACATTTCATTGCCATCGCAGTTTACATCGCGCCAGCAGTTTACAGATGAGACCGAATCTATTTTCGTGGCTGCGCAAAGCCTCCCCCATTTTTCTTCTAGCCGGGATCGCATTTCTGGCAGTTGGATTCATAACAAACGACAATATCTTTACATGGATTTCAATCCCCTTTTTGATAATCGCCCTGCTGGCAGGCGGAAGACAGTCTAGAAAAAGACAATAGTATTACAGCGCAAAGTCGCGAGAAAGCCCTGCAGCCTTGAGCAGAGTCCGCCAATCTACGCTAATCTGCGCTAATTTTATTCGCGCAGATTGGCGGACTCTGACCCTGCCCACACAAACCTTGCGCTATAATAATAGGTACAATGGAAAAAGAAAGCCGAGTCCCTTGACTCGGCTTTCTTTTTGGACTAGAATAATTTAGTCACGACTAAATATATTTTTAGTTATATACATCAATTTCTAACGAGGCGACATATGCAACTCAACATAAAACAACAGGTAAGAGAGACCGTCATCTTTTTTGCAGCTTTTGCCCTGGCTTTATTCCTTCCAGCAGGCACTCTGGCATGGACTCCTGGATGGGTTTTTATCGGAATGTTCTTTGGCTTTTATCTCGCCGTCACTCTATGGCTATTTAAACATAATCCCGGATTGATGCAGGAACGCATGCGCTTGAGTGCGCCGAATCAACAAGGCTGGGATAAAGCTCTTTTCATTTTGATGATTATCTTTCCATTTGCATGGATAATTTTTATGTCATTTGATGCGGTTCGTTTTCACTGGTCATACGTACCCACCTGGCTTCAGGCGGCCGGAGCAGTCATCCTGTTGTGTTCATTTTATCTTTTGTTTCTAACATTTCGCGAAAATTCCTATCTATCACCCGTGGTGCGGATTCAGGAGGATCGAGGCCAGACTGTGATCTCCACAGGCCTCTATCATTATGTGCGTCATCCAATGTATATGGCAATTACTATCTTTATGATAGGAACATCTCTCTTGTTAGGTTCCTTGTACGGGATCATTTTTGGAATCATTTATGCGATCATACTCGCAAGGAGAGCCGTCTTGGAGGAGCGTATGCTGCGAAGCGAACTTTCCGGTTACTCAACTTATATGACAGAAGTGAAATATCGCATCGTTCCTTACATTTGGTAATGATATGTCAGGACACTTAACCGATTCAATTCAAGACTATCTCAAGATCATTTATGAACTAACCCAGGACGGAAAAGCTGCCAGCACCACCGAACTGGCAAAACAGCTTGGTATTAAACCAGCTTCCGTCACAGGCATGGTGCAGAAACTTGCTTCAACCAGCCATGCTCTGATATCCTATAAAAAACACCAAGGCGTGACTTTGACAGAAAAAGGACGGAAGGCTGCGTTGGAAGTCATCCGTCACCATAGACTGATCGAGACATGGCTGGTGCAAACGCTTGGCTATTCATGGGATGAAGTCCACAACGAGGCCGAGAAATTGGAGCATGTAATCTCGGAAGAATTTGAAGCGCGCATTGCCGCCGCAATGGGGAATCCAATGCGCGACCCACACGGCGACCCCATCCCTTCCGCTGATTTGATCATGCCAAAATACGAGAACACTGCACTTTCAAGTTTACAAGTTCAACAAGAGGCAAAAATCTGCATGGTGCAATCGCAAGATGTTGGTTTACTCAAACATCTCGAAAGTCTGGGTCTCATCATTGGGGCGCGTGTAAAAACGCTTGAGGTGTCGCCATATGATCAAGTAATGAAGATACAAGTTCAGGGGCGGAAGGAAGCGGTTGTGCTTGGGCCGGTCGTTACAAATCGAGTCTTCATTGAATTTAATTAAAGGTCTGATTTATGAGCCAAACTAAAATCAAAAGAGCAGAGCAGAAAGATAGCACAACATCCGAATCTGCACATGAAGTTCTTTCGGGTAAAAGTAAAAAGGGCTGGCTGGCACGGCTGATGCCGTTCCTCGGTCCCGCCTTCATCGCCTGCGTCGCATATATTGATCCCGGCAATTTTGCCACGAACATTCAAGGCGGCGCACAATTTGGCTATCAGCTTTTATGGGTGATCGTCGCCAGCAATTTAATGGCAATGCTCATTCAATCACTTTCCGCCAAATTAGGAATTGCCTCCGGTCTAAATCTCGCGGAACATTGCCGTAATAATTTTCCCAGGCCCATCGTTCTGGGCATGTGGGCGCTTATGGAAATTGTGGCAATGGCTACCGACCTGGCGGAGTTTCTGGGCGCGGCGCTCGGATTCAATCTATTATTCGGCATTCCGTTATGGATCGCGGGGTTAATGACAGTGGCTGCCACCTTCTTGATTCTCACACTGGAGCGCTATGGCTTTCGTCCTTTGGAAGCAGTGATCACATCCTTGGTTGGCGTAGTTGCCGCAAGTTATCTTGTCGAGACTATTCTCGACAAACCACAATGGTCAAATGTTTTTTATCATGCAGTTGTTCCAAGTTTTTCCGGCACAGAAAGCATTTTACTTGCCACGGGCATTTTAGGCGCAACCGTTATGCCGCATGTCATATTTCTGCATTCGGCGCTTACGCAAGGCCGCATTGTGACCAAAAACCCCGAACAACAACACAAAATCTTTCGATACGAATTGATTGACATTTTTATCGCCATGGGGCTTGCAGGACTCATCAACATGGGAATGCTCATCATGGCCGCTTCAACCTTTTTCAACAACGGCCTCACGCAGATCGGGACAATCGAAGAAGCGTACCGCACATTGGAACCTTTGCTAGGCTCTGCCTCCTCCTGGGTCTTCGCCATCTCGCTGCTTGCTTCCGGCCTTTCTTCATCCTCGGTCGGCACAATGGCCGGACAAGTTATTATGGGCGGATTTCTCCACCGGCAAATTCCAGTTTGGGTACGGCGCCTCGTAACAGTTTTCCCGCCGATGATCATCATTTTGCTGGGACTCGACCCCACGCGCACACTCGTCCTCAGCCAGGTAGTGCTTTCATTCGGCCTTCCGTTTGCGATCATTCCGCTCGTCATGTTTACAAGCAGACGTGATATTATGGGTGAACTGGTCAACAGGCGCATCACGACGATTGCAGCCAGTATTGTTGCCATGCTTGTCCTTGGGCTTAACATTTTTCTGCTCTTTCAAATTTTTACCGGAGGATAGCCGTGTTCAAAAACATACTTGTCCCCCTCGATGGCTCAAAGCTATCAGAAGCGTCGCTTGCTCCAACCGCGTTGTTGGCGCAAACCCTTAAATCGCGCGTCACACTTTTGCACGTTATCGAACAGGACGCGCCCAGCGAGATTCACAAAGAGCGCCATCTTACCAAACCCGATGAAGCCGAAGAATATTTAAAAGACGCCGCCGGCCGCGCCTTTTCACCGGATACAAAAGTCGAAACACACGTCCATACTGCGCCGGTTGCAAATGTGATCGGCAGCATCAGGGAGCATATTTCTGAATTCAAGCCTGATCTGATCGTGACCTGCACCCACGGCCACGGCGGAATGCGCGACGTTCTTTACGGAAGCATTGCCCAGCAAATCATTTCACAGGGGACAACTCCGCTATTGATCATTAAGCCAGACTCACCCCGCTTCAAACTGGACCGGATACTGGTTCCGCTTGACCCGGAGTCTCACCACGACGACAGCCTTCCGGTTGCCAAATCCCTCGGCAAAACATTTGGCGCAAAAGTTCATCTGCTGAGTATCATTCCAACCTTTTCGACTCTTGCCGGCGCGCAAGCTGCCACCGGAAATTTAATGCCCGTTACCGTACAAGCCTTGCTTGACATCCAGGAAGAAAGCGCCAGCGAAGATCTAAATCTTCACGTGGACGAATTCCGCGCGGATGATGTCAAGGTTTTTGCAGAAGTCGCCCGAGGCGACCCGGCCCGAGGCATTGTCAAAATCGCCGATCTTTCGGGAGCAAACCTGATCATCCTGGTTACGGACCGCAAAGCAGGAATGGGCGCTTTCTGGGCGCGCAGTGTTGCGCCAAAAGTTGCCAACAAAACGAGAGTGCCGCTTTTACTCATTCCCCGTATCGCAGAAAAATGAAATAAAAAGGCCAGACGAAATTCGTCTGGCCTTTTTATTTCAAAAATCATTTACTGATTGGCGTTTGGAAAAACTTCTTCAGTAAATCTGTATATTCCGCGGGATGATTCAAATACGAAAAATGTCCGGCATTATGGAAAGTGTACACGCCTGCGCTTGGATATGTTGCCTTCAACGCCTCGCGCAGCGCAGGCTCCACCAATGGGTCGTTATCTGATTCGATGATCATTACCGGAACGCCAAGTGTTTCAATATTGGGCGCAACAAACGGCTCAACAACGCTGCGATAACGTCCCACCACCTGGGCTTTGCTCATGCGGCCATAACTAAGCTCGTTTAAGAAAGCCAGCGTAAATTCGTCATTGCCCGATGCGGGATAGATGCTATTTGCAAAACTTCCACGCAAAACATTCATCACAAGCCAATCAGGAAGATATGGAAGGACCGTACCGATAGCCTTGTTCTTCTCTGCGATAATTTTATTTGGCGGAAAGGTGTTGGCAAAAACGGCATGCAGAATGTGATCAGAATGCCGGGACACCAAATACTGGGCAAAATATCCGCCCAGCGATGTGCCGACCAGATCGACCTGGTTAATCTTTTCGTGGTCAATGATCGTTGAAATTCCCCTGTCCATATCTTCAAGCGAATTCACAGCCGGATAGGTAACAGAGATGATGCGATAATCATTTTTCAACGCTTCGATCTGCTGCCACCAAATATCATAACTACCGGTCATGCCATGCAAAAATAGAATAGTCTCCCGCCCGCTGCCGACGACAATATAATCCCATTCGACGCCATCAACATATACTGCCTTCGTCGGATAAGTTTCCCGAAATGAGACAAGGGACTGCGTAGTCTCGGGATTAGCCTTGGCATACAATTGGGCGAATGGCACGCTCGGTACTGGAATAAAGTAGACGCCCACCAGAGCGACTAAAAGAATTAACGGAATGATCCATTTCAAGTTGTTCAACACGCCAGACTCCTATATTATTTTTCCCCAATTGTAATCGTTTGCAAATAAAAAAATCTGGATGCTTTCGCATCCAGATTTTTTTGCAGTTCAAGCACGGATTATGGGGTGGACTGTTGCCAGCGACCACCGCGTCCCATGCCCTGGCCGATCGGTTGACCGGTGCCGTTGCAAGGGCCGGTTCCTGCGCCCATGCCATAGCCCTGACCAGCGCCTTGTCCCATGCCGCGCGATTTCATCCATGTGGCTTGATCTGCGGTGATGACACCAGCGCTCACAGCGGCATCCAAAGCTTTTGAGCGGGCATCCGCCAAAAGGGTCGGGATTTGAGCTGCAGCAATGCCCTGAGAAAGAGCAACATCATAAGCGGTCTCACCGGCATCGAGGCGGGCTTCCAGTGCAGCGGGCGTCATTCCAAGCGCGCTTGCATAAGCATCCACAATATAAGTGTGGAGCGGGCCTTCAACGCCATTAGTTACCGGCCCACGGCCGCCCATACCTTGCGCATACGCTACGCCAGTGGTCAATACGCCCAGAGCGACCAACAGGGCCGCAACGATCAAAAAGTTTTTCGTTTTCATATTCATACTCCTTAGTTTAGTTTCTGGAATTCCTTCTCTCCAGTTTTCCAAACAAAGGATACCGAGAAAATGTAAAGGTAATATAAAGGATACCCAAAGATTATCAAAAGAATTATTCGCCGCCAGCCAGCAACTTTAGCCGCTCCCACGGTTTGAGATTCGACTCGTCGGCAAGAATCCCTTTCAATTCATACAATTCATCGCGCAAAGCCGCCGCTTTTTCAAACTCAAGATTTTTCGCGGCTTCCTTCATTTGCTTTTCCAACTCATTGATAATGCGTTGAAGTTCCGAATTAGAAGTGGCTTTATCGCGCTTGGTGCGATATTCGGCTTTGACATCGCCAATCGCCAGCGCTTTTTCCTTCGCTTCACCGGATAATTGATCGGTAATGTCACGGATGGCTTTGTGAATACTGACCGGCGTGATGTTGTGTTCCTGGTTGTACTTTACCTGCTTTGCGCGGCGGCGAGTCGTTTCATCAATCGCGCGTTTCATCGAGTCGGTGACGCGGTCAGCGTACATGATGACGCGTCCATTAATGTGACGTGCGGCGCGCCCGGTAGTCTGGATCAAAGCCGTGTCCGAGCGCAGGAAGCCTTCCTTGTCTGCATCCAAAATTGCGACCAGCGAGACTTCCGGCAAGTCGAGTCCTTCGCGCAGAAGATTGATACCAACGATCACATCAAACACGCCCAGACGCAGGTCGCGCAAAATGCCGATGCGCTCCAGCGTTTCCACTTCCGAATGCAGGTAATGAACTTTGATTCCCAGTTCCTGCAAATATTCCGAAAGATCTTCCGCCATGCGCTTCGTCAAAGTTGTGACAAGCACACGCTCGCCCACTTCGACGCGCGCGCGAATCTCTTTTAGCAAATCATCCACCTGACCCGCTATTGGGCGGACCTCTACTTCGGGATCGACCAACCCGGTCGGGCGGATGATCTGCTCCACTACCTGTTCAGCGCGCCCCATCTCGTACGGTCCCGGTGTGGCCGACGTATAAATCGTATGCCCCATTACCCGTTCAAACTCATCGAATTTAAGCGGACGATTATCCACGGCGCTTGGCAGGCGGAAACCGTATTCAACCAGCGTTTCTTTTCGTGAACGGTCGCCGTTGTACATTCCGCGGATTTGCGGCACCGACATGTGACTTTCGTCAATGACCAGCAAATAATCAGTCGGCAAAAAGTCGATCATTGTCCATGGATGCGTTCCCGCTGCGCGCTGATCCAGGTGGCGTGAATAATTCTCGATGCCGGAACAATAACCGACCTCTTTCAACATTTCAAGATCATAGCGCGTGCGTTGTTCGATGCGCTGGGCTTCGAGAAGCTTGCCCTCGGATTTGAACAACGCAATGCGTTCTTCAAGCTCCTTCTCGATATCGGCAATCGATTCTTTCAAACGATCCGCATCGGTGAGATACTGCTTGGCGGGATAAATGGAGACTTCCTGCGGCTCGTCGAGAATCTCACCTGTCAATGGAGCAAACTGTGTGATACGTTCAACTTCATCGCCGAAGAATGTGACACGGAAACCGCGCTTGTCTTCATAAGCAGGAATGATCTCCAAAGTATCGCCGCGCACGCGGAATGTACCGGGACGCAGTTCCATGTCGTTGCGCTGATATTGACTCTCGACCAGTTGACGAAGCAGGGCATTGCGCCGATATAACTGACCAACCTGCAGAATAACCGTACCTTTGCCAAATTCTTCAGGACTGCCGAGGCCATAAATACACGAAACCGAAGCGACTACGATCACATCCTTGCGCGAGACCAAAGCGGTCGTGGCTGCCAGACGCAGGCGCTCGATCTCTTCATTGATCTCAGTTTCTTTTTCGATAAACAAGTCGTGGCGCGGAACATACGCCTCAGGCTGGTAATAATCATAATAAGAGACAAAATATTCAACCGCATTTTCAGGGAAGAATTCCTTGAACTCGGCGTACAGCTGCGCGGCCAAAGTTTTATTGTGAGCCATGATCAAGGCGGGCTTCTGCAATTCCTGAATGACGGATGCAATCGTGAACGTCTTGCCGGTACCGGTCGCGCCAAGCAGGACCTGATTCCGCATTCCTTTGCGGATTCCGTCTACAAGTTGATTGATTGCTTCCGGCTGGTCGCCGGTTGGGATAAAGGGAGCTTGAAGTTTGAAGTCCATAAATTTTTATCTCTTTCTCTGAACGTGCGTTCTATTATACCCGACAACAAAAAACCGAGGGCTGAGATTCGCCCTCGGTAATGGTGTCCGCACAAAGTCCAATTATGGAACCGGGTTGGGAGGGAAAGTCCCTGCCGGGGCGTAATAATCATTCGGGTCAACGCCGGTCGTCACGTGGCCGGCAGTCACGACCACATCGATCAAGGTGTGATCGTTGCAACCGTACTGCAAGCCGCACGGCACCATCTGCGAATAACCGCCGATCGGACCAGGCTGAAACACACCAGCCGCCAGAGTGTACGCCAAAACACGATATGTGCCTGGCGGAAGGTTGTCAAGTTGATACGTGTTTTGCCCGAGCGCCGTGTCAACGTGATAATAATTTGGCACGCCGACTTGAAAGGCCACGATCCGCAAGGACGGCATACCGACACCACCAGCCGGATACATCAAAGTACCGGAGATACTTCCGGTGGCTGACGCAGACGCTGGAGCAGGTTGTGTCGGGAGCGGAGCAGGCAATGTTGCCGATGCCAGCGGTTGAGAACCTGCCTGCTGCGTGAAAGCTTGAAAAGTGGCATGAACAATCTGGTTAATATCCTGTGCCGGTTGAACATTTTGATGCAAAGCCCCACATGAAACGACAAATATTGCGAGGCATGAAATAACAAATATCACTTTTAAAACGCGCATGTTCTCTCCTGAAAAATTTGATGCAGCATATTAACTGTTGGGGAAATCAATGTCAATGGCTAAAGCATCACATCTTCAGGTGATATGGCACATCGATCACCACACGCTCCAATCCCATTGTGCGCCGTCCGTACAGCAAAGCCGTTTTCAACAGCCAGGCTGTTTGGTTATGCAAAAGATTCTGCCACCACGTGTTCGTCACAAATTCCGGCAGGACAACCACTGCAAGTTGTCCATCGTTATGCTCCTGATCGGTCTTATCCAAATATTCAAGCAGCGGACCGACTATCGAGCGGAACGGCGACGGGACAATGACCAGCGGCACATCCGGCCACCACTCTTTCCATTCTTCGTTCACACGGGACCCGGAGCCGGGTTCCATTTCGACAAAGACCGCCGTCACGTTTGACGATATCGATTCCGCGAACGACACAGCGTTGATCATGCCGCGATGCACGCCTGAAATCGGAATCACCACCCGCGCCGGCGTGGCAGGTCGAAGCGAGGGAGGCAACCCGTGCAATGAAAGTTGTGTGCGGACTTGTTGATAATGTCGATGCACGCGCAGAAACAGGAACACAAGCAGCGGGATGAGCAAAAGTGTGATCCATGCTCCCTCCACAAATTTGCTGAACGCCACCACGATCAACGTGGTTCCAGTTGCCAGTGCGCCGAGCGCATTGATCGGAGATTTCCAAAGCCAGCCGGATGTGCGATCTTTTATCCAATGAATGACCATGCCTGCCTGCGAAAGTGTGAACGCCATAAATGCGCCAATCGCAAAAAGCGGGACAAGCGCGTGTGTGTCACCGTTAAAAAAGACGATCAACGCCGCCGTCCCTGCACCGAGCAGGATAATGCCATTTGTAAACCCAAGCCGGTCACCGGGACTGCTCAATTGGCGCGGCAGGAATCCATGTTGGGCAAGGATGGCGGCCAAGCGCGGAAAACCCGCAAAACTGGTGTTGGCTGCGACAGTCAAAATACCGAGCGTGGCAAATTGAATAATGTAATAGAACGGGCTCGTCCCAACCAGGCGGTGTGCAAGCGCCGAAAGAATTGTTTCCTGTGCCCCGGCTGTGACCGCAAAGAAACGCGTCAGCGCGATCGAGCCGATAAAAAGTGAGGCCATTAAAAATGCCATCACCATCAAAGTCTTTCCGGCATTCTTCGATTCGGGTGGTTCAAAGACAGGGACGCCGTTGCTGATGGCTTCCACGCCGGTCAACGCGGTGCTGCCGGTCGAGAAGGCGTGCAAGACAAGAAAAAGCGTCAGCGGTTGAAGCGCTGGAACGTTAACTGTTTCCAGCGGAGTTGGCCCTTCGGCAATGAGACGAAAGAGTCCGTACGCGATCATGGCAAGATAAGTCACCACAAAAAAATAAACCGGGATCGCCATGGCCGTTCCGGTTTCCTGAAGTCCGCGCAGGTTGAGCAGGGTAATGATGAGGAGCAGGAAAAGGGCAATCGAGACGCGATACGGCCAAAGGTCCGGAAATGCCGAAGCGATGGCCGCCACACCCGCAGTCAGACTGACAGCCGCGTTCAATAAATAATCAGTCAGCAAAGCCGCAGCCGCGACCAGTCCGTGAACTGTCCCCAGATTTGAGCGCGCGACAATGTACGATCCGCCGCCGGACGGATAGGCATGAATGGTTTGAAAATAGGAAAGCGCAACGATGGCAAGCAGAGCGCTGATGGCAAGGGCAATCGGCCAGGCGTAAGCCAGTCCCGCTGTGCCAGCTACGATCAAGCCAAGATAAATTTCCTGGTTTGCATACGCAATGGACGCCAGCGCATCGGGAGAAAAGGCAGCCAGCGCACGCAATTTATTGAGCCGCTGGTGCGTGGCAGACGAGGTTGGCAGCGCTGGACCGATCAACAAATCTTTTAAACGAGTAAGCATAAGACTTTCCTCCGCAATGATTATAAGACCAGCGAGAAATGCTATACTACCAGATATGGATGTGACTCAGACCTTATACGCAGCCAACCAAAAAGACTGGCGCAAGTGGCTCAAGAGAAATTACAAAATCGAAAAAGAAATCTGGCTGGTTTATTACAAGAAAACCAGCGGAAAGCCGCGTATTGAATACAACGACGCGGTGGAAGAGGCGTTATGTTTCGGCTGGATCGACAGCACGGTTCGCAAACTGGACGAGGAGCGGTTTGCCCAACGATTTACCCCGCGCAACCCGAAGACCGGATACTCGCAGGCAAACAAGGAACGTCTGCGAAAACTTGTTGCGCAAAAAAAGGTGACGAAGGATGTGCTCGAATCTTTGGGCGACATGCTGACAGAAAAATTTGAAGTCCCTGCCGATATTTTAACGGCACTTAAAGCCAATAAAATCGCCTGGGAAAATTTTCAGAAATTTTCGGATACTTATGTGCGAATCAGAATTGCATTTATTGATGGAGCGAGAAAACGTCCCGAAGAATTTCAAAAGCGGTTGAATTACTTTATCAGGATGACAGAGAAGAATAAGCAATTTGGGTTCGGAGGAATTGAGAAGTATTATTGAGTCTGTGTGCAACGGCCAAATTGGTTTCGCTTGACCAACATGCTATAATACCTTTGTAGTTTTGGAAATAATATCCATCACGGGAGGGACCATATGCTTACCAAGAATAAACTCCTTTTTGGAACCATCATTGTCGTGTGGCTTATAGCTACATTTGCTTGCTCAATTGGAGGCATCCAAAGTCAAATCGTAGGGCGCTGGAGAGAAGCAAGTGGTACGGGGTTAGAACTGGAATTTTTCAACGGCGGGACAGTTACTGCAACAATTCTCGGGATAACTACTACCGGAAACTACACTTTTTTAGATAACGACTCAATCAGAGTCGATTTCACTGGCATCGTTCAAAATTTTTTTGGGTCGCAGACATTTGACGTTGCTATAAACAATGATAGATTGACTCTCACATACAATGGCACAGGGCTTCAGTTTGTCAAGGTAAGATAATCATCAGGTTACGCCCTAGACGAGACGTACAAGGGATGTAGCAAGAAATATCATGTTTTGATCGTATTGATAGCGCAAGGAATCGCCCCGAAGAATTTCAGAAGCGATTAAAATACTTCATCAATATGACAGAGAAGAATAAGCAGTTTGGGTTCGGAGGAATTGAGAAGTATTATTGAGGTAATATGATTTCGGCGTAAAATAAATTTTAAAATCTGCACCGGCAGGAGGTTTTTGTTATGCGCCACACTCGAAAAAAAGTCATCGAACGAACCATCCGCGAGTTCAAACTTTTAGACCGCCTGGTCGCGAATCTTTCCGATCAAGATTGGGAGCGACTCGTGCCCAGACCCGAGACCAAAGATCCATGGACGGTGAAGGATGCGCTGGCTCACATCACACATTTTAAGGCCGACATTATCCGCTCAATTAATAGACAGCACAAACCGTCTGATGTGCGCGGGCTGAACATAACCGATGAAAATCATGTCATCTACACGCGCTGGCGCGATCGCTCTCCACGCGAAGTTTTAGAATGGCATCGACAAGTTCAAAAAGATTTGCTGGCCACATTGAAGGATATGCCGGATGAATGGTTCAGCGGCAAAGAACGCAAAGCCGATTGGCCTTTTGATCTCGATGGTCATTCTGAGTATCACCGAGTTAAAGATATTGAGCAGGCACTGACGAAAACAGTGCGAAGAACTGTCTCGAAGAATTCCAAAAGCGGCTGAGTTATTTCATCAAGATGACGGAGAAGAATAAGCAATTTGGTTTTAGAAAAATTGAGAAGTATTATTATGGTTTATGAAACATGCTATACTTTGTCCAACGTCATCTATCGAGGAAATCCAAATGATACAAGAAGAAATAAAGAAATACGCCGAAATCCTTTTAGGCTTGATACCTGAAGATGGCTCCCCAAAAGGAAATATTACCCTTATTCAAGACTTAACTCAAAAACTAAAGCGGGATCTTAATGTTGCAATCTCTGAGGATGAGTATTGGGAGATAAGAAACGATTTAATTGAAAAAGGTGACATCAGCACAGGCAAAGGAAAAGGCGGATCGGTTTATCGCTCTTTAGGAATTGCAAAAGGAACAAAAGCAAAGAGCACAAAAGAATCCGATATTTACGAGTCATTTTTTCAAACAATTAATAAATCATGGGTCAAACAGAATGATATAAAAGAATTTCAAGCAGAAATTACTGCCGCACAAGGAAGAAGAAAAACGGGAGGAAAATGGACGAGACCAGACATTACTCTTGTAGCGGTTAGAAATTTTGCATTTATACCAGAAAAAATATTGGAAGTGGTTACTTTCGAAATAAAACCATCCTTCGATACAGATGTTTCTGGTGTTTTCGAAACAGCTGCTCATTCTGTTTTTGCACACAAAAGCTATTTAGCAATCCTCATCTCCGATGAAAATCAAATGGAATTCGAGGAGTTCCAAAGACTAGAACGCCTTTGTAAGAAATTTGGAATTGGTTTAATTGTTTTCTCCGACCCGGCAAATTGGACAACATTTGATGAAAGAATTGAGCCGGAAAGAAAATCTCCTGACCCTAGCGATGTAAATAGTTTTATTAGAACCCAACTTAAAAATGAAACTCAAAACTCAATTTTGGAAATGATAAAATAAGCATCCTTGTTAGACTGTTTATCTATTTTCTTCCAATTCATTCAGCGTTTCCAGCAATCTCTCCATCCAATCCACGTCTTTCCCAAACGTACACCAAAACGCGCCCCTGCCACCGCGCACATCGGGGCCAAGATCATGCAGGCGCTTCTCTTCATTTCCATTTGGAGCGGATGGATATCGCAAAACGATCTGACCTGTTTCCCATCCTACTGAGGCCAGCCCGGCTTCTTCCGCGCGCAGTTTGACGCGCATCTGATAAAAAAGATTCTCGGCCATTTCGGGCAATGGACCAAAGCGGTCTTTGAATTCGGTCGCCAGCGCTTCTATTTCGGTTTCATCACGCAAGTCAGCGATGCGGCGATATAAACGCAAACGAAGATCCTGATCTTGAATATATTCGGATGGGATGCCGACAGTCAGCGGCAAATCAACATTGACCGGCATGGATATTGGTTGAAGGTTGAAGGCTGGAAGGTTTAAGGTTGCGGACGTTTCCAGCTTTGAACCTTGAACCTTAAACTTTAAACCTTCAATGCGGCGGATTTGTCGAACAGCGTCCGCCAACAATCTCGTGTAAAGATGAAACCCAACCGCTTGAATGTGTCCGTGCTGACGGTTGCCAAGCAGTTCGCCTGCGCCGCGGATTTCAAGGTCGCGCATGGCGATGGAATAACCCGCGCCAAGTTGCGTATTCTCGGCAATGACTTCCAAACGCTGCTGGCCTTCAAGAGTCGGGGAAAGTTTTCGGTGGCGGAAAAAGTATGCGTAGGCGCGCGCCGCCCCACGTCCGACCCGGCCGCGCAGTTGATAGAGCTGGGCCAAACCGAAAGTGTCGGCGCGGTCCACGATCAACGTGTTGGCATTCGGGATGTCCAATCCGGATTCGATGATGGTCGTCGAAAGCAAAATATCAATCTCGCCCATGTTGAAACGGTGCATGACCGACGCCAGTTCGTGCTCATTCATCTGACCATGACCAATGTCAACGCGGGCTTCGGGAACGAGTTGGTCGAGATGCGCCTTCATCGCATCAATCGTGTGGACGCGGTTATGCACAAAGAAAATTTGTCCGCCGCGTTCGATCTCGCGCAAAATAGCCTGACGCACCAGCTTCGGCGAATACGGCCCAACATGCGTGACGATGGGCAGACGTTCCTCGGGCGGCGTGTTTAGGTTGGAAATATCGCGCACGCCGGTCAGCGCCATGTAAAGCGTGCGCGGGATGGGCGTGGCCGTCAGCGTCAGCACATCCACTTCGGTGCGGAGTTTTTTGAGATGTTCCTTGTGAGTCACGCCAAAGCGCTGCTCTTCATCGATCACAACCAAACCAAGTTCCTTGAATTGCACATCTTCTGAAATCAACCGATGCGTGCCGATGATGATATCAATTTCACCAACGAAAAGTTTATAAAGAATCTCAGTCTGTTCGCGCGGCGAGCGGAAGCGTGAAAGCATTTCAACTTTGACGGGATAGGCTGCCAGCCGCTGGGAAAAAGTTTCAAAATGTTGCTGCGCTAAAACAGTCGTCGGCACAAGGATGGCAACTTGTTTGCCATCCATAACGGCTTTGAACGCCGCGCGCAAAGCCACTTCGGTTTTTCCATAACCGACATCGCCGCACAAGAGTCTGTCCATCGGACGCGGCGCTTCCATGTCGCGCTTGATATCAAGTATTGCCTTGGCCTGATCGTCGGTCTCGACGTATGGAAAACTATCTTCCAATTCCTTTTGCCATTGCGTATCCGGCTTGAACGAATAACCTTGCACAACATTTCGCCGCGCGTAAAGGTCGAGCATTTCCTGCGCGACTTCCAACACCGCTTCTTTTACGCGGCCTTTTTTCTCGTGCCATTCCTGCCCGCCCAAACGATCCAGCGCAGGCTCCACGCCTTCCGCGCCAACATAACGAGTCAAGCGATCGGCTTGATGGACGGGCACATAAAGTTGTCCGCCGCCATCGTACTCGACGGTTAAAAATTCGCGCAGGTGACCATCCAACTCGCGCGTGGCTAATCCGCCAAAACGCCCGACACCATGATCGATGTGGACAACGTAATCGCCCGGCTGCAAATCCGAATAAATAGATTCGGGCGCTTCCGTGACCTGCCGCTGGCGCGTGCGCGGCTGCGGCCGCTCCCAGCCAAAGATTTCAGAGTCCGTGATCAGATGCAGATTGCCGAGGACGAATCCTTCCGATAAAGACGCCTCAACAAAAGTGACAGACGATTGCCCATCATCTTCCAATTCTTTCCACAACTCACGCAGACGTTCCATCTGCCGCGAGACGATGACCAGCGCTTCGTTCCCGGACACCAAAGCGGAGGCGTGCTCAACGAACGGTTTGAGGCGTCCGGCAAATCTCTGCCCCACCCCGAACGCTGACGATAGACTCTGGCCCTCACCCATGCTTCGCGACCCTCTCCCAACGCCCTGCGCCCTTTCAGGGTCGGGCGAGGGGAGTTCCAATGCGCTTGAATATCCAAGTTCAAGCGATGTATATCCATGCAAACTATCCAGCAATTCAGACCAGGTTAAATAAGGCACAGGAAAATCCGGCGAGAGAATTCCTTCTTCGATGCTCTCCTGCCGTAATTTGACAGCCTGTTCTTCAACTTCAGAAACCATGCCATCGACAATTGAAAGATCGTCGATCAGCACCAGGGATTTGGGCGGCAAATAATCGAGCAGGCTTGCTGATTGTTGATGCAAAAGCGGAATGTGAAATTCGGACAGTTCGGGAGTCTGGGAGTCGAGAGTCGGGAGTTGGGAATCGATGGCCGTGATTATCCCCGATTTCCGATTCCCGATTTCCGATTCACGCGCGATAAATTCGCGCGCGGGCGTTACCAGAATCGATTCGAGTTTTTCCACTGTGCGCTGACTGGCCGGGTCAAAGCGCCGAAGCGATTCGATCTCATCACCGAAGAAATCCAAACGCACGGGCAAATTCTCCGCCGTCGGCCACAGATCCAAAATGCCGCCCCGGCTGGAGAACTGTCCCGGCTCGAGCACGGTGTTGACTCGTTGATAACCCATCTCGGCCCAACTGCGCAAAAGCGTGTCAGTATGCACACTTTGATCGGCCGATATTTTT
>JAJYOH010000212.1 GCA_021796315.1 Chloroflexota bacterium | reverse complement strand
GAGGAAGTGACTAAAGCGGGGACGCAATCACTTTAGTCACTTTTCACTCGTCACTATAGACACTTATAACTATGCTAACCGACTCCGAACTCAACCTCGATATACTTCCATCCTTTTGCCGCGCGCGTGTTTTGATTCTTGGCGTTGGAAATGTTTTATTCGGTAACGATGGCTTCGGTCCTGAAGTGATTGATTATTTAACGCGTCACCTTGAAATCCCCAACGACGTTTACATCCTTGATGTTGGCACGGGCGCGCGTAAAGTGTTGTTCACAGTCAGCCTGAGTGAAACGAGGCCAGAAGAAATTGTCATCGTGGACGCGGTGGATTGGGGAAATGAAATCGGAAGCGTGTCGGAGATACCAGTTGAGTCGCTGCCCATCACGAAAGTTGACGACTTTTCCTTGCATCAGGTCCCAACGTCAAATATGTTGCGCGAATTACAAGACGAATGCGGCGTAAAAGTCACGGTCATCGTTTGTGACGTTGGGGAAATCCCACAAGTGATTGAACCCGGCTTAGCGTCTGAGATCGAAGCGGCAGTCCATGCCGCCGCGCAGAAGATTGCAGAGCGATATGGCTTGAAGTTATTACCTGAAACTTCGTCTTAAGGAATTATCAAAAATCATGCACGAAAGCGGCCTGACCGAAGAATTATTCACTCATACCATGCAACACGCGCGGGAGGCCAATGCCACACATGTCACGCGCGTGCGAGTCATCATAGGCGTTTTATCAGATGCGACTCCGGATTCCATCCGTTTCTATTTTGACTCGATGGCCGCTGGCACAATCGCCGAAGGCGCGCGTCTCGAATTTAGCATTGCTCCCGGTCAAGCGCATTGCAACGCCTGCGATAAAGATGTGTCCATCAACGAGTTGTACGATGCATGTCCCGAATGCGGAGCGGTTGCATTGACCGTCACCGGTGGCAGCGCTGTTTATTTGGATAGTCTCGAAGTACAAACTTAAGGAGGTAACATGTGTCTCGGCATCCCCGGTAAAGTGATCGAAGTGTATCAAACCAACGGCATGAAGATGGGCAGAGTAGATTTCGGCGGCGTGACCAGAGAAGCCTGCCTTGAATATTTGCCCGAGATTCAGGTTGGCGATTACACCATCATTCACGTTGGCTTCGGCATCAGCCGCCTCAACGAAAAAGAAGCGCGTGAGACTTTAGAGCTGCTTCAGCAAATGGATATGCTTTCCAGCGAATTACCGGACGCGGGAGGCCAGCCATGAAGTTTATTGATGAATATCGCGATGGCGCGCTGACGCAAAAGCTTCTCAATGAATTAAGTCACATCGTCACGCGCCGCTGGACGTTGATGGAAGTGTGCGGAGGCCAGACGCATTCGATCATCAAAAGCGGACTCGATCAACTTCTTCCGCCGGAGATCGAACTGGTGCATGGACCTGGCTGCCCAGTCTGCGTGACGCCGCTCGAACAGATAGACAAGGCGATTGCGCTTGCGTCGCGTTCGGATGTGATCTTTACATCGTACGGCGATATGCTGCGCGTGCCCGGTTCAGAACGGGACCTGTTTGCGGTTCGCGCGGCTGGAGGCGATGTCCGCATCCTTTACTCGCCCCTCGACGCGCTGAAAGTTGCGCGCGAAAATCCAGATAAGACAGTCATCTTCTTTGGCATCGGCTTTGAAACCACTGCGCCCGCAAATGCGATGGCAGTCGTCCAAGCCAAAGCGCAAGGCCTTCATAATTTTGCGATGCTGGTTTCGCATGTTACTGTGCCAGCGGCTATTACCGCGTTGATGGAATCGCCCGATGTGCAAGTCAACGGATTTCTAGCAGCAGGTCATGTCTGCACGGTGATGGGTTATTGGGAATATGAACCACTGGTAAAGAAATATAACGTGCCAATTGTCGTGACTGGTTTTGAGCCTGTGGATATCGTGCACGGCGTTTTGAAATGTGTCAAACAATTGGAATATGGACGCGCCGAAGTTGAAAACGCGTATGCACGTTCGGTTTCACGCGAGGGCAACGTTCCCGCGCAGGCCATCATCAATCGAGTCTTTGAGACTTGTGATCGTCCCTGGCGCGGTATCGGTGTGATCCCGCAAAGCGGATACAAACTTAGACTTGAATTTTCTGAATACGATGCCGAGCTGCGCTTCCCCGAAATACAATCCATCGAGACAAAAGAGTCCGGTTTGTGTATCAGCGGGCTTGTGCTTCAAGGTTTGAAAAAGCCGAATCTATGTCCGGCATTTGGAAAAGAATGCACACCGGAGACTCCGCTGGGAGCAACGATGGTTTCATCCGAGGGTGCATGCGCGGCATATTATCGTTACGGACGTTACGCAATGGCGGCGAAAAATGAACTCACAGTTTGATCTTATGAATTGGACCTGCCCGCGTCCACTGCAAAATTATCCGACCATCGTCATGGGACATGGCAGCGGCGGCAAGATGATGGCCGATTTGATTCAGCACATGTTCGCACCGGCTTTTGAAAACGATTTACTCGATCAGTTAGGCGATTCAGCCGTATTCGATGTCAAAGGGATACGATTGGCATTTACAACCGACTCATTCGTTGTTAGTCCGTTGTTCTTTCCCGGTGGAGACATCGGGGAACTTGCGATCAACGGCACCGTCAATGATTTGGCGATGAGCGGCGCATATCCCATGTTCCTAAGCTCTGGTTTTATTTTGGAAGAAGGGCTTGCGATGGAAACATTGGGCCGGATTGTTGAATCAACTGCCAGCGCATGTCGCGAGGCGGGAGTCCAATTGATTACTGGCGATACCAAAGTGGTCAACAAAGGTCACGGCGACGGATTATATATCAACACAGCGGGGATCGGTCTCTTGCCTGAAGGTGTCAACATCTCGCCAAAAAATGCCCGACCCGGAGATGCTGTCATCGTCAGCGGAACGATGGGAGACCACGGCATAGCGATCATGTCGATGCGCGAAGGACTGCAATTCGAGACCGAGATTCGAAGTGACACCGCCCCATTGAGCGGCTTGGTCGAGTCGATGTTGAATGTAACGGAAGACATTCATTGTCTGCGAGACGCAACACGCGGCGGCTTATCTGCGGTGTTAAATGAGTTGGCATTCGCGTCCAAAGTTGGAATCGAATTTGAAGAAAAGAAAGTTCCGGTGAAAGCAGAAGTCAACGCGGCGTGCGAGATGCTTGGACTTGATCCGTTTTACATTGCTAATGAAGGCAAGTTAGTCGCCATCGTACCGGCATCAGAGGTGGATAAAGTTTTGGATGCCATGCGCATGCATCCATTTGGAAAAGACGCGACGCGCATCGGTACGGTCACAGAAGATCATCCGAGTCTGGTCGTTGCCCACACAGGCATCGGCGGGTCAAGAGTTGTAGATCTACCGGCTGGAGAGTTGTTACCCAGGATATGTTAAGGCAAAGTTACGTTCTGGTTTTGATCCTCGCATAGTCCTGCGAAATCCTTCACTACTTCATCAATTTGCCGATTGCTGCATGGAGCGCAACAAGACTGCTTGCTTTGGAGGTCGAGCCGTGTAAATCCCCTGCGCGCTTGTGCAAAAAGGTCATCAAAGTTGGTGGTCAGGATCATGAGAACTACCAACTGGCCCTGAACACCTTTGTTCGCATTGTCAAAGATGCGCCTCTCACAACAGAAACATTCGCCTGACCTGCCGCCCAACACGATCTACAATTGGCACATGGGATCCTTCAAAACATACTCAACGGTTGGGACCGTAATCTTGCTCGCCGTAGTACTCAATGTCTAACCCACCTCTCTGCCGTCCACGGAACTGTATCAAGCTTCCTTGAACTATCCAGATGGATGCACATAGGAGTATCCAGATGTATCTCGCCCGAGAACGTACTTATAACGAGGAATTGACCACTGCTTTCATTCGTAACGGTGAGCGTATTAACGAGCGCCCAACTTGGATAAAACAAGAGCGCCCCCTTTGTACCAGTCGAGCAGTCAACTAATTTGTTGTCATTATAGGGATTTTGTGCCAGCACAGTTCTAAGACTTGTTTTAAGTTAGCTACGGAGAGTCTTAGGCGATTCGCAACGGAAATACCATCTCATCACTTATACATTTAACTATTGTCTTTATCGTCTAAGAAAAAGAATAGCAGGCATCGAGTTGAGACTCCCCCTGTACGTATAGCAGCGTGCTGTTACAATTCAGAAAATAAACCGAGACGAGACAAAATGCCTCACAGGTCACAAAAGTAATCAGCTCGCTTCATTGGTCCGCACAAATTCCGGCCCTGACAGCATATTTGACCAGTCAGGCGCAACTTTCAATCAAAATCCAGCTTCACAGGTCCAATGACATTTTTTCATTGAACCTGTGCCAAGCACGTAGATAACAAAAAATCACAATATCGCTGATGATCATCGTGAACCATAGAGGCGCACTATGCCATCGTTACATCCCACGGCCAGACCGCGTACATAACATTGGTGTGGTACCTTGCACAACTACCAGCGCGGATTTTCAGTCTTCAACAGGCAAATGACTGTGAAAGCCAGCAGCACCTAACATAAATAATCCAGGATCGTCAAACCCGTCAGCACTATCACGATCCCTTTGGCGATGACAGCAAAGAAGCGCGGGGCAATGGGTGACAGGCCGAACAACGCCAACATAACGAACACCAGAAATGGCGTGACCGGAGGCTAGGCAACATATCCCGGACTAGGCCGTGGGGCTGGCAATATCCATCATGACCAGTTCATCTGATGAAAGCCGTACCGTCCGTTGGTAAAGACCTGCAATAAAACGTGCACCAGAGTAAACAAAATCAGAATTCCAACATCACTCGATAGGAATGAGACTGGAAATTGACTTCTATTCACGGCCTATGTCCGCGTGTTTCATGTGCCCTCAGATAAAGGCTAGCGCTTCTCGAAGAGCACTTCAGGGTATTGCTTCGAGGGGCCATCAAGAAGCACCGACGGTTGGCCCTTGAGCTCCTGATCAAAGAAAGCGATCGTGTATGCATTGACGATGCCAAATCCACGCTTTGCATCCAGCGGTCCGGTTAAGCCTAGTAGGGGCGCAAGCGGTGAAAAGTAGGGAGCATCGGAAAAGTTGAGATGGAACATGCCGGGTACCAGCACCAGATAGCCGTCTCCCGGGAGGCTCTGATAGACCGCGCGCATGGTGATTTGCGTCTCATCGATATCGGCTTGAGCCCAACCTTCGCGCTGCATGGTCTTGGCATCCCGGCTGATCCACATGGTCGGCTGGTGTAGTCCGGATCGCACTACGTCGGCAGGCATGAAGGCATCCATTACCAGGCAAGCCCGCAAGCGTGGATCCCGCAGGCAGGCTTCGCCGGTTTCAATGCCTCCCAGTGAGACTCCGAAGATGCCAGTGTGCGTCAGGTCCAGCCGTCCCGTCAGAATGCCATTGGGATCGGAACGGTTGAGCGCAGTGAGTTGATCCAGTACGAAGCTGACATCTTGTGCCAGGAAAGGGATGGCAGTGTCAAAGAAGGCAGGATGGCCGGGATGCGCGGGATCATACATGCGTGGATCCATGCTTACCAGGTGCCCGTCCGGAAAAACTACGCCGGCTGCGGCGTAGGGCTGATCGATAGCCGCGACTACATAGCCATGCGATACCAATTCTTCTACTTGAAACGTGTTTGATTGGCGGTAGCCGCCGCGCCCAGATAAGAAAATCAGCACCGGGTAACTGGATTCACCGTCTGCCATAGGTGCCGACGAAACGGCGTTGGTAGTGACATATTTGAGATGCCCAAAGATGAAGCTTGGCACGTGTAGCAGCCGCGCTAGTGGCGCAAGGATTTCAGGATGCAGCAGGTAAGGAGTGCGCGGTGCCAACGGTTCGTTTCGAGCAGGGTACCAGACCTGCACCATCAATTCACGATGATCGTTCGGGTCAGCAGTGAATAGTTCGGGGCGGCTAGTATCAATCCAGTGATACGTCAGCGTACCGATCGCGTAGCGACCGGTGGGCTTGGGAAAGTGAAAGACTGGGAAAATCATTGGCAAGGCAATCGAGACGGTCAATCCAAGTACAGCCAAGCCAATCAATAGCCCAATTTCAAGAGGGTGGAGCACCATTCGCTCGGTAAACCTGGTGCCGGATACTACAATAAAGAGCAACCATGCTAGGACAAAGAACCCCGATAAGACGTATGCCGGAATCATCTGCCAGCGCGGACCCTCCACCAAAATCTGAATGCCGGCTATGGGTAAGGCGATGAAGGTTATGTTGCCCATCCAGCGGCGCGTGCGAAGTCTCGGAATCGTAAGCATGCAAAGAATCAATACGTTGGCAAGCGACAGTGCGATCTCAAGCGGTCTCATCTTCTACAGTAGCCATTCGCAGGGCATCAAGATAAGCGCGCAGCATAAATCGGAAATCATCGTCGGCACTTGTTTGCAGGAAATACGGGGCAAGTTGCGTCAAATGAGGAAGCGTGTCACGCTCCCATTGATGACTGTCCCATTGATCCCACTCTGTTTGCGCCAATTCCTTGGTCGTACTGAAACCCTGGGTATGCGCCAGAACAAAACCAAAGCACATTGCCAACAACCCGCGGAAGGCATTGACCTGTTGTCGAGGCTTCAAGCCTGAATCCGCCAGAACAGCTATGACACTGTCCATGCCTCGCAGAACCGTAATACCATCCCGGCTGCTCTTCTGGGAAGCAAGGATAACCACGAGGGCTGGATGCTGGACCAAGGCATCATACAGATTCATGGCAATGGCTTCCAAACGATCATCCCAAGGCAATGAGCTGCCGGGCAATTCAATTCGCGAAAGGACCAATTCAACCAATCCGTTCAACAGATCCTGCTTGTCCCTGACATGATTGTAGAGCGACATAGCCTCAACGTGTAAACTGGCGGCCAATTTGCGCATGGAGAGTCCTGCTGGACCCTGTTTGTCCAGGATCTTCAACGCAGATTCCAAAATAAGGCTGCGGGTGAGGTGTGGGATGCCTTTTCGCATGAGCAATCTCTTTCCATCAAGGATTTAAGGATTGACAACTTACAGTGTAAGCGATAGAATACTTACACCGTAAGTGTACCACCGATCTTGGACGTTGCCAAATCGTTTACTTCATATTTCGTTCAAGCGAATTGCTTGCATCGGCACCGCCAAACCCACATAGTTTGTTGGGCAGCATGGACTCAACCCTGCAACCGCAAGGGAACAGTTTGGCGTCATGCCCTTGCACGTATCGTTGTGACCCAATCACAAGTTAGCACTTTCAAAGCACGGCAATTATCTTGGAAAGAAAAGCGGCACTTAAGAGATGGATGTTTCGAGATGGACACCCACATACTTTAGCGAAAGCCCTGAAGCGGGGCCGGTCAGTCTCAATATCAATCTTCCGATTTTCTGCAAATTTATGCGCACTCTTTAAAGTTGAAGAACTTGACCGTTTTCCTCTTTTTAGCTATAATTAACTGAACATTCAGTTATATATAAAGGAAGAATTCATGTCCCGACCCAGTGTCAAAGGTGAACGAAGGCAGCAAATCCTCGAAGCCGCTACAGCCTGTTTTTCTCGCAAAGGCTACTATGCAAGCAGCATGGATGATATTGCCGCCGAACTATCCTTCAGCAAGACTCTGATCTATTACTACTTCAAAAACAAGCGCGATATCTTCCTGGCCATGCTCGACGAGTGGGCCCGACAAAGTACAGATGCCTGGGAAATGATGTTTTCCCCGGAAGAGGATGTCAAGACTCAATTACGTAAAGGGTTGGAATACGGTGTGCAATTAATAATCCAATTCAAGGATTTGGCTCGCATTGAGTTCGAATTTTACGCCGAGGCCAGTCGTGACGATGTGGTTCGCAAGGCCATCCAGGATCTTTTTGTTAGATTCCGGGCCGAATTCAAAAGACTTCTGGATGCGGGAATTGCTAACGGAGAATTTCGCCCATTGAATGCAGAAGCATTATCAGCAGTGCTCTTTGGAACCTACGAGGGTCTAGCAATGCAAGCTATCGTTGACCAAGATAAGACAGATTGGTCAAGCGTGCTTGAGAGCCTGACCGATATGATCATGCAAGGTATTTCTCTTTCAAAGGAGTAGATCATGGACGCCAATATACCTGACCAGTGAAAAACATATTGAAAGAAGAAATTGAGGCCGCACAAATTTGTGAACCCAATCTCCCATCGACATCCGCCAACAGGCGGCGAAGTTTTTAAGATCGCAAAACACCAATTTACCAAAGCGATACTGTAAAAGCAAAATTATTAAGTGATCGATTTTTAATAAGGAACCCTAAATGTACCTTTTATTCTTCGTATTCGCAGTGTGTGCTATTGTGACGATACCGATTCATTTCATGTCGGTTGAACACACAAAGCTTCAAAAAAAGTTTGGGGAGGAAAAAGGGATTAAGGTCGGAGAGGTTTACGGTCGTATTTCAGGCGACTTATTATTTCTCTCTTTGATCGGTCTCTGGCTCTCGCCTCAACCTAGGTTCGTCTTATCCTTTTTCCAAAATCCTTCTTTCTCGGTTCCAGTCATCAATTTCCCGATTCCGCTGATTCATCTGATCATATTTATAGTTTGCGCTGCTACAGGCGTTTGGCTGCTATTTCAATCTGTAGCAGGATTGACCATAAAAGTATCAGAATCGCACCGACCCGAGAAAGTTATTACCCGCGGTATTTATGGCAGAGTGCGCCATCCGCAATATCTTGGTTTCCTGCTAACACATATCGGGTTCTCTTTTCTGTTATCCGGACTGTTTGCCTTGATCGCCACTCCAGTGATCTTCTTAATACTCTACGTCTTTGCCCACAAGGAGGAGACGGAGCTAGCCAACGATTTCGGCCAGGATTACAAGGAGTATCAAAAGAAGGTTCCCATGCTTGTTCCAAGGTTCGGAAAATAAATCCAGCCATCAAAAGGATGACATCGAATAAATAACTTGACTTTAGAGTAGCCGAATAGAACGGAAAGAATGTGTGATCGAACAGAACTTTAAAAACAGAAAAGCGAATACCCATTATGGACTGGCGACCAATTGTT
>JAJYOH010000211.1 GCA_021796315.1 Chloroflexota bacterium | reverse complement strand
GGGAACGAACAGATTCCAGCGCCTGAGAAAGATAGCGCTGATTCGAATCAAACCAATTATCGGATAAGGAAATACTCATCAGATCGTCACCAACGGACCAATATATTTTGGGGCATCGGGATCAGGCCCCGAATCAAGCAGGCTTTCAGCGCCGTCCACTTGCACGCGTACCAGGTAATCACCGGCAGCCACACTCGTCACCAGCGCCGCCATGCTCCCTATCGGGTCCGGAGGTGGAGGCGGCAGTTTGATCTCAAAACGGTATGCGCGCGCGGAACGATCGGATGGCGGGTTATATTCATTGAGCAGCAGTACGAGTCGTTGATCCAATCCCAGCTTCGGATCAAAGTTAAGTGTGATGGTCGCATCCTTGTAAGTAACGCCATCAATCACTGTCGATGGGCCGGGTACGACCGCGCCGGGCGTAACTTTTGGCCGCAGGACAAACGCAGCCACATTTGACTCAAAGCCCGGATGTTGGGTTTCGGGCGTTCCCATGTTTATCCGATAAATGGTCTGGGCACCTTGTACTCCGGCTCGTAAAGAATCCATTGGGAAGGGAGGCGCAGTGAGCGAAACTTTGACTTGAGTATTGGACACATCATTCGGGGTCACTTCAATCCCGGCGATCCGCGCCGTAACATTCTCGCCGTTCAACTGGCGTCCTGCAAGAACGAGAATGTCGCCCGAGAGAATTGGTTGATTTTCTTCAATCGGATCCGTGGCTGTCTTTTGAGACAGTATCTGGTCAACCACTGCTTGATTAATCGGACGCACATAGACGTTGCGCCGATAGACCGGCAACGATGGACCAGGTGTCGGCGTTCCATCAATGAAGATCACTGTGGCTTGAACTGCCACAGAAACATAATATGTGGTCTGAAAAAAAACTGACCACAGTTTGGAAAACTCTTCCAATGAAAACGACATCAACGAAAATTTGACTGTCTCTACTTCAGTATCTAAATTGTTGTCTGCGAGAACACCGTAAGTGGCAGAGTGAATCCTTTCTTTTGTCAGAACCGGTTCAGCGGCAAGTTTGCGCAATAATGCGCCAAGCGCGCGCTGCGGTTCGAGTTGGCTGTCGTCGCCATAGCAGGTTAGCAGAAAGTAAACGTCATATGCTGAACGAAGGCCCTGCACGAGCGCGCCATCGCTTCGCCTGTTGGGCAGGGCAGAGTTCCGCCACTGGGTGTTCGGCACAACTTGATATGGATATAAACCAACGAAAGCATTCGGATGCCCGTTGGGATGTCCGGCAGTCAGGCTGGTCGGTGGCCGCAACACTAAAGCCTCGGCGCCGGGGAATCCGGCATCGCGCACACCTTCCTGAAGAAGTTGTCGCAGCGCCTCGGTCACAGTCGCGATTGCAAGGAAATTGCTCATCGCTTGCCCTCGTCCCGTTGCCGAAGATAATCATCAAGAGTCAATCGTGGTTTTTGTGGAATGATTCGGGCAACAGGATTTTGCGCAGGCGTAACTGCACGCACATCGATGCGTCCAATGCGGATGTGGATCACTGGTTCCCGCCCCGTGATTGGCTCAAGCATCGAATCCTGAATGCGTGTGGTCGTAGAAATTGGAAGTGGCGCTAAAACAGGTTTGGATTCGGTTTTTGATTTAACAATTTCGGTTTGCGGAAGCATGCCCGGTTCAATGGATCGATGCTCCACAGCTTTTTTCGGCTCGTGTTTCTCAGGCAACAAGCTCGCTTGTGCCTTGACTTCGTGAATGGAACTCTCTTCTGCCTGCGGGATTGACCGCTTCTCTCCGCGCCCGGGCTGGCGCGATTCCTTCATGCCTGGTTGCACGCTGACAGTTGGCTCCGCCTCGACATGCTCGAGAATCGTCCGTTGAGGCTCAACATACATCGATGATGATTTGATTTTTTCAGGGGCAGGCAAAACATCTCGTTCTGACGCGGACTCATGCACTTCAGGTCTTGCTTCGGCCTGCCGATCAGTATGTGGCGCGGCGATTGAATCATCCATTCCGCCGGGAGCTTCATATAAAGATGGCAGGCGTGGTTGAAGCAACCTTGTGGCTTCAGATGCCGCAGGTTGCAAACTGCGAGTCGCTAAGTTCTCTAAAAAGTTTCCCATTATCCGATCAATTCCAAATATCGTTGACGGCGCCAGGCGCTCATATTCAAGATATCGTTTTCAGACCAACCATAAGCCGAGGCTAGAAGATGTACTTCATGTAACAGACGGATCGCCCAGGCATTGATCTCGCTCCAAAAGTATGAGACGATATCAAAGATGATCTGCCATGTGTGTCCACAAGCCGGGCAGGATGCGGCTAATGTTAGATTCGCCAATGGATCAGCTTTATCCATGTGTTGAACTAACTCTTCCAAAACTTTTTCAGGAAGTTCTTTGATATCTTTGGTCGCGTCATCGCAAACAACAGAGACTACACAAGTTTGTAATAATTTCTCTCTGAGTGCGGATGTATCTGTTTGTTTGGAAGAGTTAAGCAAATCTGCGCTGGTGGGCAGGCGATACGTCACTTCGTAGTTATTGAAACGAAAGAAGCTTTCAGCGTCGAGCGGCTCTATTAATTCGGGATCAGGCAACGGCGAGGATGATGCGGGCAAGTCGCGGCCGTTGAAGTCAAGCTCAAGGCGTTCGCCACAGGCCGGACAGTTTGCCAATCCTTTGAGATGTGGACCGAAGGTCAACTCGTGCAAATGAATCAAACAGGCATCGCGTTGGCCGATGGTCAACTTCATCAGCTTTGCATTGGTCGCATGAGGAAAGGCCGTGCGCAAAATTGCCAACGCCTGTTCAACAGGAGTTTTGCCTGCGCCATTTTCCCAAATGCCGAGGAGATCAGAAGCCGAAAGCGCGTACATGAATCAGTTATGCTGGTTCGGTGAAACTTGGCTCGGTTGGTTCAGTGACCGCTGTATCGCGCTCCCAGCCTTCGTTCTCCAACTTAATATGTTGGATCGCAACCGCGTTCGCATTCGCATCGAGGTCAGGCAACGATTGAAACTCGGAAACCCAGCAGCGATAAACTTTGTACGCAATTGCAAGCTGTCCGGCCTCATTGTAGAGTTCGATGATGACGTCTTTGCGGAAATCCTTAAGCGAGACTTCCGAACCCAAACCGGAACCAAAATCCCAGACCTTGTTGGCCCATTGCTCGAACTCCTTATCGTGAGTGACGCCGCGTTCAAGCGTGATGGCATCATATTCGGTCCGACCCGGAGACTTGCGACTCGAACTGGGATCGCCGCCTTCGCGATGCTTGACAACTTCGGTCGTGCGCTTCAATCCGCCGACCTTGCTGATTCCGGCTACATATTTACCGTCCCATTTGACGCGGAATTTGAAATTTTTATAAGGATCAAAACGTTGTGGGTTAACGCTAAATTGAGCCATGGTTGCCTCCTTAAGCCTGGATCTGTCCGGCAATCTGCTGGATCTGGATGATCACGAATTCCGCCGGTTTGAGCGGAGCAAACCCGACCAGGATGTTGACTACACCGCGGTTGATATCATCCTGTGTGGTGGTCTCGTGATCACATTTGACGAAGTACGCCTCTCGTGGCGATGATCCCTGGAAGGCTCCCTGCCGGAACAAGGTCTGCATGAATGCGCCCACGTTCAAACGGATCTGCGCCCAGAGCGGCTCATCGTTCGGCTCGAAGACCACCCACTGCGTGCCGCGAAACAGGCTTTCTTCGATGAAGAGAGCAGTACGGCGCACGGGAACATATTTCCATTCGGAAGCTTGTTGGTCGTTTCCTTCGAGCGTTCGAGCGCCCCAGGCAACGCGTCCATAAACCGGGAATTGGCGCAGACAATTAACTCCCAACTGATTGAGCGCGCCGCATTCGGCATCTGTCAGGTTGTAAGTCAATCCCTGGACATTTGTTAACGTGGCTTCAGTACCAGCCGGCGCTTTCCAAACGCCGCGACTGCTGTCGATGCGCGCGTATAAACCGGCTAATGTCCCAGAAGGAGGAAAGGCATTTAAACGGTAGCCATCCATTGAGTCCGGGAGAAACAAAAATGGAAAATAGATCGCCGAGTTATTTTCAGGCGTAAGCTTGTTGACATCCCAATCCTGGATCTGGTCCACTGCGTTGCGACTGCGCGGCGGATCGATGATGTAAAAAGCGCGCCTCGCCTCGCAATAAGTTTGCGCCGCGCCGATGACTGCGAGGGCCGATGTCTCATCCATGTCAGCGACCAATGGGATACACAACAAATTAAAGATATCAACATCTTCAAGGGCATAGATGCCTTTCTTGGTCGCCTGATCTCCAATAATTTCCATCGCGCCGGGTGCTGTGCCATTATTGCCTGCGGAAGCCCCGGCCTGATCAGCGCGCGTCGTGCCTACGCCCAATGAATAACGTTGAACATTATTGTTGACGCTGCCGCCGACCAATCCCGCCTTCGTGGCAAGGTTGCCTGCATCGTCTGTGAAGGTGATGGTTGCATCTGTTTTCTCCGTGCCAGAGACAACCTGAAGATGGTTCCCGTTTACCTGCACAGTGGCTTGAGTAAAGGCTGGCTTGCCGGGCATGGAAGCACGGATTGCCTGCTGAAGTTTATTCGCCAGGTCGCTTAGTGAAGTAACCGTTGACCCCAGACTGAATGGCGAACTTGTTCCTATTAAAGTTGCGCCATCGCTCACAGACATGATCAATTTATCCGTGTTCGCGATGGTGGATACATCGAACACTTCATTGCCCAACGTACCACTGACAGCCGGACGCAAGCCCGCCGCGCCGCCGCCTTCGCGTCCACGATTGGCAAGTCCCAGGCCGGGCAATTTGCTGAGATTATTTTTTGATGCATTTAGCAAACGCACAGCAGATTGTTCACGGGCAGCCGTTGCCGGTGTCCCGGAAGTGAACAACAGATAATTGCCGCCCGCATTGGGAGCGCCATCCGCATCCGCGCGTTGGACAGTGAATGCACTGAAACGCGCCTGACTCGGATTGATGGCGCGGATGGCATTCTGAAGATCGGTCACCAGCGCGTCCACATCCGCGGGCGGAGTGCCGGAGGCAAAGACCGGGATTTCATAAGGGCCGTCGCCATCGACGACAATTGAGATGAAGCGAGTTGAATTGTCCAGCGGGAACACAACTCCGCTGATGTCGGCGCTCAAACTCCAGCCTGCGTCCAACCCGCTCAAAGCAGTCGAATCGATGCCGACATCGCGGCTGGCTGCGATCAGTTGCGAGCCGCCATTGATCACGTTGGGCGCATATTGAGATGATTTGGAATCCATGCTCAGGTTTTGGAAAACTTCCTTGCGGCCTTGAACAAGGTCTGCACCTTGGGGAATGTATTCGGTCACTGCGAGATTGAAGGCGGCATCGGGGTTGGTGGTGGAATAATCCACATCGACTTTGAGATAGTTGCCCCACGTACCTTCGCTGTTGGCGGATAGATCGAGCACCACCTTCGCATCGCTTGCGCGGCACAAACTGACCAAAGCTTTTGTTGCGCCAGTGGCTTCGCGCACAACCCAGGCTTCCGAGCCGCCGTTCAAAAAGAACTGTTGGACGGCGTAGCCCAGTTCGCTATCTTTGGAGAGTCCGCCGAAGTTCCGCTCGTAATCGCCAAAATTAAAAATGTGGACGGCTTTGTCCACTGGCCCTTTGGGCGTGTACCCGATGAACGCGGCCACCGAAGTGCTGACTCCGGTGATCGTCCGCACGCCGCTGGGGACTTCCTCGATATAAACGCCGGGATAAGTAGGTGCAATAGGCATATTAATCTCCTTCAATTAGTAAATGAAACTTAGTGCTGATCTTTAATTCGAGACGCAATAAAAATCAGAATATCGTTCAAATCCGAAAAGTAATATCGCTTGTAATCAGGCAGGTGGACAATGTGTCCACGCCAGGTCTCTTGATCCATTTCTGTTCCAGACACTTCCATCCATACGCGAACAATGAAGGAATGCATGTTGCGGTTCTCTTCGAAATCATGGTCGGACCCCGGAACGGCTTCGGACAAAATGGTCTCCTTGCATCCCATGCTGTTGACAAATTCAACCGGGAGAAAAAGTTTGTCAATATTATGGAACCTGCACTGGCCGGACGCGTCTCTTTCGCGTCTTTTCTGTGTCTTTTCCATCTTATTAAACAAACCGGTCTGCGCAATTGGCGCAGACCATAAATGATGCGACGTCGAGAATCCATCACTGATCCATGGGTAAAGTATGCCGAATATCCATGATCTCCTTCTGTACTTTAACTTGTATCTGGCTGAGTTCATTTGAAAAGTTTATTAATCGCTGCAGCGTTTCCATCAAAGGCTGGGCAGGTCGAACCTTTTCGTTGGTTATCATCAGGGGATTGAATGTGTCTGAACGAATCTTTTCATAAAGCTGTGTCGTTTCCTCCGAGGGCTTGATATCCAATTCGCTTCCAAGCGCGGCCACACATCTTTTGTATTGACGAAGCGCCTGTGTCCTGTCCCCGATCAAGAAATACAGTCTCATCATTTGACGGTGTGCACGTTCATAAGCCTGGTCGTGTCGCAGGATTCCGGCAGCGTAAATCAGGCCGGTTGCATAATCCTGATGGACTTCACAAAACTGTACCAGCTTGTCAAGCAGCATTAGATACATGATTTCAAAACGCTCACGTTCCATCAAACACCAGTCTTGATACCAGCCTTCCAGCAAATCGCCCTTATATAAATGAATTGCCTTCTGCATCAATTTGAAATCCATCAGGGTTAACTCTTGGGCCTGCTTCCCGTTGACAGAATTATAGATCTGCTCAAACCTGGCCACGTCCGTCCGAAAGTCAATGGATGGGTTGATCTGAACCCATTCGTCATCGACCAGCAGGTCCGGGCCGTTTGAATCATCCGCATCTTTCAGGGAAGATTGCAGAAGCCACAATGTTTGACGCAGGTATTTTTTGGATTTTGCCGGTGATTGATCTCCCCATAAAAGCTCCACAAGCGATTCACGCGGCTGTGGATGATTCCTGTATAACAACAGGTAACTAAGAAGTTCCTGAACCTTCCGCGACCTGATTGCATCCATCCTTTGGCCGCTTCGTTCGATGTTGAATTTTCCGAACAACGTAACCGTAAAGTTTGACATGGGGATTCGGTCCCTGTCGAAATTGCTCATAAAAAGACAACAATAAATTATTTAACTGACAAAATTATAATCAAACTGGTTGGGATTTCATATCACCGAAATTTCCTATATGTTCGGGGGCGCTCAAAGGTTGTTGGTAAATAGGCTCAAGCCGCCGTCCTCGGCGGCGCTTTGCGAGTAAATCCTGCGCCGAGGACGGCGCAGGGAGCAAACTCATCTACATACTTTTAGCGCACCCTATATGTTCTGTGGTCACAATAAAGATCCATTCTCAAGTAATCTATCTGCTTCGATTCTTTGAGGTAAAATCTTTGTGCAGCGCTCGTGAAAAAATTCCGGGAGCAAGCAAAACTATTTCATGCAGCACACCTTCGCCCGTGTCATCCGAACCAAGATCATTCCTCCGCCGCGTAATGCGCGCACCCTGGCGCGTCCGCGCGTCAGCGCCGCGCTGCGTGAGGCGCTCGATTACCGTCTCACCATTTTGCAGGCCGGCGCGGGATACGGCAAAAGCACCGCGCTGGCTGAACTGGCAGCGGAGATTCGCCCGTTGATCTGGTACCAGGCCAACGAGGAGGATAACGATCCGCTGGTCTTCCTCCTGCACCTGTTTTACGCGGCGCGCGAGGCCCTGCCCGAAATCCCCGATCTTCCGATTCCCATGCTTGAGGCTTGGGACGGCGCGCAAGGCCCGTTGCCGTGGCGCGGCGTGCTGGACCAATTTTTGAATGCGCTCAGCGCGCATCTCACGGAGCCTGTGCTGTTCGTGCTGGACGACGCCCACGTCGTCACCGAAAGCGGGGAAGTCGCACATATTCTCGACCGCCTGATCGGCCTTGCTCCCGCAAATTTACATGTTCTGCTTTCGGGGCGTCCAACTATCAGCCTGCCCACATTGGCGCGCTGGCGTTCGCAGGATGAAGCGCTCATCCTGGATCAATCCACGTTGACTTTCACCGTCTCTGAAATTTCAGCATTGTTTGCGGGACAATACGGACTCGATCTCACCAACGAAGAAGTTGATTCGCTTCTTACCTACACTGAAGGTTGGGCGATTGCTCTGCAATTGATCTGGCAAAGTATCCGCACGCAGCAGGGCGGCGCGCATCCCATGAACAACATTGCTGGCACGCCCCCAGCGGGGCAGTCATCGTCTGTGCTTGAGTTTCCTTTGCATTGGCAGGCCGATTCGTTGGAGGCATTGTTCGACGTGCTTGCCCGCGAAGTCTTCGCGCGCCACCCCGATGATGTGCGTGACTTTTTGTTGATCACTGCCATCCTGCGCGATCTTTCCCCCGAAGCCTGTGATGCGCTTCGCAGGTCAACTGGCCGTTACTCCGGCGACTCGGCTTCCATGCTGGCTTATTTGCGGCGACAGGATCTGTTTGTGGTTGAGACTGTCGAAGGCACGCTTCGTTACCATCACATCTTCCATAATTTTTTGCGCCAGCAGTCCACGCCCGAGCAACGCAATCAATGGCATCGCGCCGCCGCCGATTACTTCCTCCTCCATCAGAAAAATCCTGAGTCTGCTATCTATCATCTGCTTGAGGCGCAAGCCTGGGATGAGATGGCGGATCTGCTCGACACGTACGCCGCGACCCTGCTCTCCAGCGGACGTCTCGACACGCTGGCGACCTACCTCGCTTCGCTTCCGCCCCTCAGCCTGCATCAACATCCCATGCTTGTTTTTACGCTGGGAGAGTTGGCTCGTTTACACTCCCGCTTCGACGAGGCGCAGGGCTGGTATCGTCAGGCCGAGACCACCTGGCGCACACGCGGACAACAGGACGGCATCGCGCGCGCTTTGCGTGGACAGGCGCGCGTCTACCTCGACACCGTCAATCCAAGCCAGGCCGAACGCCTGCTCGAAGAGGCCATCCGTCTCAGCGATGGATTTGAAGACCGTGAAGCCCAGGTGCGCCTCTATGAGTTATTGGCCGAAAACAAACTTAACTCCGGCCACGTGGATGAAGCCGAACGCCTGCGCCA
>JAJYOH010000210.1 GCA_021796315.1 Chloroflexota bacterium | reverse complement strand
CCAATTTAGGCAAGGGAAGTACGTTATTCCTGCAAATCCCTTTAACATAACCAACGGAATCAAAAGTTGGTCAAATTGACCGAATCCAAATCTTTACGGTATAATACCGTGCTTCTCCAAACAGCCAGCCAACTTCCGATACGGGAGCTGCAAGTATCTTCTAAAAGGAAGGGGGAAGTGGAGTGTTTTGGGCGGGCGAAGCCCGCCCAAAACACTCCACACCCTGCTTTATTGAAAAGATACACTTGCAATCATCAATAAGTAAGTGAGGAACGTAAATAATGCCAAAACGAACATATCAACCCAAGATCCGCCGCCGCATGCGCGTGCATGGTTTTCGTCAGCGCATGGCTTCGGCCGATGGGCGCGCAGTTCTTAAGCGACGCCGCGCACGCGGGCGTTACAAATTAACTGTCACTGCCAATGAGCATGTGAAGCGGATGCATTGGTAGATCCTCGCCAGCGCAACGAGAAACACGTACTTCCCCTTTCAATGAGGTGCGGGTGCAGCGCAAATTCCGCCTGACCCGGTCGGAAGATTTCAAGCGGGTGAGGCGATTCGGCAAATCATTTGCCCACCCGCTTGTTGTGTTGGTAGTACAGGCAAGTGAAGAAACGGAAGTGCGCGTGGGCGTAGCCGCTGGCCGAACAGTGGGAACGGCTGTGAAACGGAATCGGGCCAAACGTCTGATGCGCGCAGCGATGCGGCCTCTCATTCCCTCGCTCGCCTCTGGCCGGGACCTGATCCTGATCGCACGACCCGGGCTTTCGTCTGCCACTCTGGCCCAAACCCGCCAGGCCCTGCTGACGGTTTTACGCCGCGCTGAATTGCTCTCCCCAAACAATGCAACCTGAATTTTATCTGCCGCATGAATATCCCGATGAGCCGCGTTTGCGGGATTTGCCGCGTACGCCGCGCAATTGGGCGCGCCTGCCGTTGCTGGCTTTGATCCGTTTGTACCAAATGACCATCTCGCGCGGCTTGCCGGAAGGCACCTGCCGCTTCTATCCATCCTGTTCACATTACGGATATCAGGCGATCTACAAACACGGCGCTCTAAAAGGCTCGTTGATGGCGAGCTGGCGCGTACTTCGTTGCAACCCGTTCAATCCCGGTGGGTATGACCCGCTTCCCTAGGAGTTAGAAATTATCCAATGAAACGTTTGAAGTTGATCCCGTTTGTTTTACTCGGCGCAATATTGTTGAGTGCTTGCGCCAGCAGCGCCGGCAGTGTTACCAGTTGGCCTGGCCTTGCCGCCGACTCTAACAATGCTTATCTCGCCGATGGCAACAGTGTGTATGCAGTGCGCTTGAGCGATGGTGTCAAAGTTTGGCAGTATCCAGCTAGTGCCGGTACCCCTAAATTCTTTGCCACTCCCGTTCTCACGTCTGATGGGCAGTTGCTCATCGGGAGCGCTGGGACGGATCAAGCTCTCCTCAGCCTTGACCCGGCCACCGGTAAAGAGAAATGGGCCGCGCCTTTTACAGGCGCAAAAGATAAATGGATTGCACCGCCGCTTGTCGTTGGAGACATGATTTATGCTCCCAATAATGATGGCACACTTTACGTTCTCAAACTTGCGACAGGCGAACTCCAATGGTCCCTGCCAATCAGCCATTCGTTGTGGGCCGCCCCCGTCTCCAATGGCAAATTAATTTTTGTAACATCGCTTGATCACTTCCTGTATGCTGTCGATCCACAGGCGCGTAAGATCGCCTGGAAAGTGGACCTGGGCGGTTCGATACCCGGTTCGCCTGCCGTCAGCGCAGATGGCTCGACGATATACGTTGGCGGATTTACCAAGAAACTCAGTGCGCTCAGCACTGCCGACGGCTCTATCCATTGGACAGCTGATACAAAAGATTGGGTATGGGATGCGCCCGCGCTGGATGGCGATACTGTTTATGCGGCGGATATCAGTGGTAATATTTATTCGTTCGGTGCGCCCAACGGTAAGAATGCCTGGCCCGACGTTCAGCCCGATGGGCCGATCACTGGAAGTCCGGTTATTCTTTCGGATGGCACAGTAGTCGTCGTGACCGAATCCGGATTGGCGTATGCGTTCGACCGTGTCAGCGGCAAAGCCTGGGGCGTTGGCACGAACATTGGCGGAAAGATTTACTCCACACCGGTTGTGTCCGGTCATCTCATCCTCGTTGCCCCGTTGGGCGCTGATTCTTTACTGGCGGCCTTGAATGATAGCGGCAATGTGGTCTGGAAATTTACAGGCAAATAAAGGAGTATTTATGAATTGGTGGGATCTCCTTCTTATCAATCCGTTTACAAATGCGCTGTTATGGATCTACGAGGTTCTCGGTCATAATTATGGCGTTGCGATCATCCTCTTTACCATATTGATTCGCCTCATCACCTGGCCGCTTAACGGCCAGCAGTTGAAGGGCGCCAAAGTGATGCAGGAACTGCAGAGCGATAAAGAGTGGCTCGACATCCAAAAGAAGTACGCCAAGGACAAGGAAAAACTGGCGCAGGAGCAGATGCGCATTTATAAAGAACGCGGCATCAATCCCTTTGCATCCTGCCTGCCGACTCTCATTCAGTTCCCGATTATCTTTGGTCTGTATCAGAGCATTATGCGCGCCCTGGCTGCCACACCTTTGGGACTGCTTCAATTGGCGAGCGGCATCTATCCCTTCCTGAATACTTCGGCGATCATTCCGCTTAACAGCCATTTTCTGTGGATGGACCTGGGCCGCCCTGAGGGGATTCCTTTCCCCGCCGGGTTTACAATTTCATTTCTCCCGTTCGGCTTCCCGACACTGGCGATCATTGTGGCGATCACAACCTATCTTCAGACCAAGCTGACGATGCCGCCTCCCTCGACAGGCAACCCGAAGGACCAGACCGCGGCCATGACTGGCATGATGGGCGTTTATATGCCGCTCCTGCTTGGCTACTTTGCGCTCAACTTTGCATCCGGCCTGGCGGTATATTTTGTCACCAGCAACGTATTGGGCATCGTACAATATGCAATGATGGGGCGCGTCAACTGGCGTAATTTGTTGCCGGGCGCCAAGCAACCTGCTTTACCTGCGGGCAAGAAAAAATAGCACAAGGGAGGGCAATATGGCCGAACGCACAACACTTGAAATTATCGCTCCGACTGTGGAGGAAGCTCTGGCACAAGGGCTGTCCCAATTGGGATTACCCGCCGATGCGGTGTCGGTGGAAGTGCTGGATGCTGGAAACAAAGGCTTGTTTGGGTTGGGTGGACGCCAGGTACGTGTGCGCCTGACGGTCACCCCCCCGCCTGGATCGGAACCAGTTGCGCCACCACCCGCACCGGAAAAACCCAAAGCGGCGCGTCCGCCCAAAACGGAGAAGCTTGCCTCACGCGTCGCCCTGTCTGCGCCAGTACCGCAGGTACAGGTGAACGCGTCGAAGGGTCCGGAAAAAGAAGCGGCTTCCCTCAAAAAGGCCGCGCCCTTGCCCAAAGCGGAAGCCGCTTCTCATGAGCACGATCTCATACTGGATGCCACCGAAACCATCGTTTCCAAATTGCTTTTTCACATGGGCATGCAGGCGCAGGTCTCGGCGCATTATGGCGAGGCGCGCGATGACCGTCATCCGATCATGGTGGATATTCGCGGGAACGATCTCGGCGTTTTGATTGGCCGGCGCGGCGACACCTTGAATGCGTTTCAATATATTACCTCGTTGATGGTGGGCAAGGAAACGCAGGAGTTCATTCATTTGATCGTGGATGTCGAAGGCCACCGCGACCGGCGCGAACGCCAACTGCGACAGCTGGCGCGGCGCATGGCTGAACAGGTCATGAAATCAGGCCGCAAGCTGACGCTTGAGCCGATGCCCGCCGCCGAGCGGCGCATCATTCACATGGAACTGCGCGAGCACCCTGCGGTCATGACGCAAAGCACCGGTGAAGAGCCGCATCGCAAGATCGTAATTCTGCTAAAAGATTCGTAGAACAGGTTGCGTTTCAAACGCGATCTGTTGGAATAAGAAGAAAGAGAAAAGATACAAAGTCTTTCCTCTTTCTTCTTTTATGTCAGGAAGAAAGAGACGATTCCACGCGGCTATTTTTTTCTCACGGTATAATCTATTCATGCCTGAACTCGCTGTGCTTGAATCTGTGGATTATCTCGTCATCGGCCATGTGACCGAGGATGTAACAGCCAGTGGGCCGCGTCTTGGAGGCACCGCAGCTTTTTCCGCGCTGACAGCGCGCGCATTCGGTTTACGCGTGGGGGTTGTGACCGCCGCCAGCGAAAAGACTTCACTCAGTATGCTCTCTGGCATCACTGTGGTTTCCGCTCCATCTGAGCACACGACAACCTTTGAAAATATTTATATCGGCGGCGAACGCAAACAGACTCTTCGGCATCAAGCCGCCATGATTTCGCTTGAGAATGTCCCCGATGCCTGGCGGACGGCATCCATCATTCATCTTGGGCCGGTTGCCCAGGAACTGAGCGCTGAATTGCCAAAATATCTTTCTCCAACTTTGTTGGGCATAACGCCTCAAGGTTGGATGCGGACTTGGAACGGCTATGGGCATGTCTCACCGCGCCAATGGGAATCTGCGCAAACATTTTTGCCGCGCGCCGGTGCGGTCGTTATCAGCCGAGAAGATGTCGGCGGCGACGAAGAATTGATCGAAGCGATGGCGCACCAAACGCGCGTGCTGGCCGTCACCGACGGCGATGCGGATTCGGTGCTTTTCTGGAATGGCGACCGCCGCCGCTTTCGTGCTCCTCAACTCCTCGAAGTGGATGCGACCGGCGCGGGCGATATTTTCGCTGCCGCTTTTTTTATCCGCCTGTTCACCACGCGCGATCCGTGGGAAGCCGCACGTTTTGCCACGCAACTTGCAGCGCGCTCGGTGGCACGCGTGGGCCTGGATGGAATTCCGACACACAAAGAAATTGAAAAGTGCCTGATGGAGGTATTTTAGTGGCGCTCATTTACACGTTCGCTAATCAAAAAGGTGGTGTGGGAAAAACCACGACCGCCATTAGTCTCGGCGCTTATCTTGCAAATCTCGGACAACGTGTGCTGGTCGTTGATCTCGATCCGCAAGCCAACGCAACCTCCTGCCTCGGCGTGGACAAGGCTACGGTCGCGGGCGGCACGTATGAGTCATTGCTGGGCGGCGCGGCCACGCCGTTCATTTTATTGAACGAGAAACTCAAGCTGGCGCTTTTGCCTTCTTCACCAGCACTGGCGGGTGCGGAAGTTGAACTCGTGGATGAACTGGCGCGTGAAACATGCCTCAAGCGCGCGCTTGAACCTTTGATCAATCGTTACGATTACATCCTGGTTGATTGTCCGCCCTCGCTCGGACTGCTCACGGTCAATGGGCTGGTCGCGGCGCGCGATGGCGTCATCGTGCCGGTGCAATGTGAATATCTGGCGCTGGAAGGACTCGGCCAGCTCACGCAGACGATTCAGCGCGTGCGCTCGGCTCTTTTCCCAGACCTGAAAGTGCGCGGCGTCGTCCTGACCATGTTCGACCCCCGCACGAATCTTTCGACCGATGTCGTGGCCGAAGTCAATCGTCATTTTCCGAACCAGGTTTTCAAAGCGATCATCCCGCGCAGCATCCGCCTCGCCGAAGCGCCCTCGTACGGACTTCCCATCTCGGCCTACGCACCCTCTTCCGTCGGCGCACAGGCATACGAGAACCTCGCCAGGGAATTGCTCAAAGGCGACGGTGTGCATATTCCGAGATAAATTGTCACCACGGAGCGCACGGAGAACACAGAGATGAAAAATTTGAGCATGGAAGAGATAAACAAAATTACCGAAGCAATTATCGGCGCGGCAATCGAAGTTCATCGGACACTTGGTCCCGGCTTGCTCGAGTCTGCTTATGTTGCCTGTTTGGTGTATGAATTAATGCAACGAGGCTTTAAGGTAATACAAGAGGCGCCTCTGCCTTTGGTTTATAAAGATGTAAAACTTGATTGTGGCTATCAGCTTGATTTGCTCGTCAATGATGCGGTCATCGTTGAAGTTAAATCTATGGCAAGCCTTGAACCGATCCACGAAGCGCAGCTTTTATCCTATCTTCGACTTGCAGACTGCAAGGTCGGATTGCTTATTAATTTCAATGTGAAATTGCTCAAGCATGGTATCAAACGCTTTGCTAATTGACTCCGCCCAGAAAACTCCGTGCTCTCTGTGTTCTCAGTGGTGAATAAAAAGGAGCAATCTATGCCCAAACATTCCGGTCTTGGCAAAGGACTCGACGCACTCATTCCCGGCGGATCGTCAGTATCATCATTGGGCGTCGAAGGAGGTGTAACACAGATTTCGGTTGATCTAATTCAACGCAACCCGCGCCAGCCGCGACAGACATTCAGGGAAAACGAACTCGAAGATCTGGCTGTATCGATCCGCGAGCATGGGGTTATCCAGCCATTGATTGTCGCCCCCGGACGCGGAGGAATGTACACGCTTATCGCGGGCGAACGGCGTTTGCAGGCCGCGCGCAAGGCCGGATTGAGAACCGTCCCGGTCGTCCTCCGCAACGCCAGCGACCAGCAGCTGCTTGAACTTGCCCTCATCGAAAATGTCCAACGCGCGGACTTGAACGCCATTGAAGAGGCCGACGCGTATCAGAATCTCGCCAAAGAATTTGGGCTTTCACACGAAGCCATCGCGGCGCGTGTTGGAAAGAGCCGCGTGGCCATCACAAATACGATACGCCTGTTGGATGCCGCGCCCGCTGTCAAGCAGGCCCTCGTGGATGGAAAAATTACCGAAGGCCGACGCGCGCGCCTTGCTTGCCATCAACGCCCTCAAAGGTCAGGAAGCCGCTCTCAATACCGTTATCAATCTCGATCTCAGTGTTCGGCAGACTGAGCAGTTAGCGCGCAAACTCGGCGGCATGAAACCGACTGTGAAAAAGACAGTCAGCCGCAACGCGGACGTGAGTGATATCGAGCGTCGTCTGCGCGCCAGCCTCGGCACGAAGGTGGCGCTCAAACACGGCAAAAAAGGCGGCACGGTCACCATCCATTTTTATTCCGACGAAGAACTGGATGGATTGCTGGAAAAATTATTATGAGACTTTTGTACAACGCCCGCGTCCACACACTCGACCCGCAGCGGCCGCTCGCCTCAGTGTTGGTCATCAACGGAGAGCGGATTCTTGCCACCGGCGGCGATGAACTTTTGCGTGAATTCGACAGCGCCAAAAAACAAGACATGCGCGGACGCGTCATTCTGCCTGGCCTGACTGACGCGCACATTCATCTTCAATATTATGCGCTCGGCCTGCAAAAGATAGATTGCGAAACCGACACGCTCGAAGAATGCTTGCGGCGTGTTTCTGAACATGTGAAAAATTCCAAACCCGGTGAATGGATTCTCGGTCACGGCTGGAATCAAAATCCATGGGGGCGCTGGCCGGCTGCATCCGATCTCGATTCGATTTCACCGAACAATCCTGTTTATCTAACTGCTAAATCCTTACACGCCGCGCTTGCAAATTCTGCCGCGCTGAAAACTGCGAATATCACTGCCGAGAGTCCGGACCCAGCCAACGGACGCATCCAACGCCAATTAAACGGCGACCCGAGCGGGGTCCTGTTCGAAACGGCGATGGAATTGATCACTCGCGTGAATCCGGAATCCGATGTCGAGCTGATCGCGTCGGCCATCGAAAAAGCCCAGCCGATTTTGTGGAAGATGGGACTGACCGGCGTGCATGATTTTGATCGCCGCGAATGTTTTATGGCGTTGCAAAAACTTCACACACAGGATAAATTGAAATTGCGCGTCACGAAAAATATTCCAGTCGATCTGCTCGATCACGCTTCGGCGCTCGGACTTCGCACCGGCTTTGGCGATGACTGGCTTCACATCGGCTCGGTCAAGGCTTTTATGGACGGCGCGCTTGGCCCGCGCACGGCGGCCATGTTCCAGCCTTATGAGGGTGAGCCGGAAAATAAAGGCATTCTCAACATGGACGGCGAGGAACTTTTTGAGTTTGGCCGCCGCGCTGCCGATGTTGGACTCGGCATGACGGTCCATGCCATCGGAGATCGCGCCAATCACGAAGTGCTGAACGCATATCAGCAATTGCGCGCCTATGAAAAAGAAAAAGGACTGCCGCATCTGCGTCATCGCATCGAGCATGTGCAGGTGCTGCATCCCGACGATGCGCAGCGGCTCGCGCAACTGGACGTGATCGCTTCGATGCAGCCCATCCATGCCACGTCGGACATGTTGATGGCCGACCGTTATTGGGGCGAACGCGCCGCGCTTTCCTATGCCTGGCGGACTCAATTGGATGCGGGCGCGCGCCTGGCTTTCGGCTCGGATGCGCCGGTAGAATCGCCGAACCCGTTTTGGGGTCTGCACGCGGCGGTCACACGCCGACGGCGAAACGGGCCGCCCTCAAAAGAAGGTTGGAGGCCCGAACAACGTTTATCCGTGCAAGAGGCGCTCGAAGGTTTCACCAGCGGCGCGGCCTACGCGGCCCATGCAGAGAATCGTTTGGGGCGGCTGGCTGCCGGCTTTCTGGCGGATTTGATCGTTTTGGATGATGATCCGTTTACCTGCAATCCTGACGATATGAAAGATTTTCAATCTTCTGCAACAATGATTAGTGGTGATTGGGTTTTTGGCGAATAGAAATTATCGCCGCTTTGAAGTGATCGATTGGAGAATTGCCCATGCCAAAGACAAAAGCGCAGCCACAATTAACACCTGAAATGCTTGTGCCCAAACTGGGGGAAGCGCTGGTTCGAAACGGCCATGTCAGCGAACTGGACTTGCAAAAAGCCCTGGCGTATCAGCAGGAACAGATCGCGCAGGGAAAAACATGTCTACTTGGTCAGGCTCTTCTGGATCTGAATCTTCTTGACCGTCCAACGCTGGATGAAGCTGTCACCGAACAGATCATCCAATTGCGCTCGGCGCTGCAGGCCGCTAACCGGAATCTCGAGCAACGTGTTCAGGAACGCACCGGGGAATTGCAGGAGGCGCTCGAACGGCTTTCAGAACTTAGCCAGATAAAAGCCAATTTTGTCGCCAATATTTCGCATGAATTGCGCACGCCGTTGACACACATTAAGGGCTATATTGAATTGATGGTCACGGATTCGCTGGGTCCGCTAATCATTG
>JAJYOH010000209.1 GCA_021796315.1 Chloroflexota bacterium | reverse complement strand
TCCTCCGCCGAGCACACATTGAGATAATAATATAGTGAGTCTATTCGAGGACACCCATGTTTGGCGAACTACCAAATCTATTCGACCGAAATTTTGCAATGGCATATTTTTTACCCACGACTGTTTTTGTCGGCTTGTTGGGCGAAATAGCAGATAGTTTTGGAAAGAATGTCAACCTAATTGCATCGCTTCAAATCAACCTAATCATCGGAACGACGCTCTTGGTCATTATTTCATGGTTAGGAGGAATATTCTTGCTCGTCACCAACCGAGGCTTGTATCGTTTTCTAGAAGGATATGGAAAATGGAATCCAATGCACGCTTTAGGGTGGCTGGAAAAACGGAGATACAACAAACTTCTTGATGAGATTGAAAAGCTTGATGATGAATACAGAAAACTGCAAAGTAAATTTCCACCAGAAAAACGCACACGAAGAAACAATCTCATGAAAGAATACTCGGAGCGGTTCCCCGATAGAGGAAACTTATTGTTGCCGACTTCTTTTGGAAATACACTGCGCGCTTTTGAAATCTATCCGCGCGTCATGTACGGCATCGAATCCATTGACGGCTGGAGTCGGCTCTTGGCAATCATTCCCAAAGACTACCGCGACCTAATGGACAATTCCAAAACTCAGGTTGATTTTTGGGTCAATGTTGGCTTCTTGGGCGTTCTTCTCGCGCTTGAGTATGCCGGCTTTGCTATTTTCACAAGGTCGTTGCCTATTTGGTGGATATTCACACTTATCCTTATAGCGACAGCTATCTCGCCACACTTTGCGCGCGAGTCGGCGGTTGAATGGGGAGATTATGTCAAGGCCGCGTTTGATGTTTACGCTCCACAATTGCGAGAGACGCTGGGTCTAAATCCACCAAAGGATCGAGACGAAGAAAAACAGCAGTGGACGAGATTCAGCCAGGCTATTATTTACCGTCTGCCTGAGGTTATCCCTGAATTGAGGAAAGATCCTCGTTTGTCAAAGCCCGCCAGCGCCAAGGGACGTAAAGGATAATATCCGCCCGGTGTTTACCTAGGTCTAGATGTAAGAATTCTTACTCGAGATACTTTTATCTGATGCGCCGGATGAAGTTGCGGCTACAATGCCGAGACGTGAAACTATTGTCCTCGTGCAATGCTTCGGGCTTACTCTCGAAGAGTCTGAGAACGAACTTGTTTTGCAGAGGGTATGCCGCGACGAACCGCTGTTACAGTCAGATCCATTTCGAGGCGTGCACGGATGTGCCTTGGTTAGTTTTCAAGATTGAACGAAATCACGGAGTTGCATCTGCCGCGCATCGGAAACCCAGACTGCCGGAAAAGAAATCAGGCGGATGATATAAACGCTTTGTAACCCGAAGATTGGCTACAATGCTATCCCAGCCGCCGCCGCGCACGACGCGTTGGGAACCATTGGATGGTCCTTGCGGATTCTTGGAAGAAGAATTTGCATAGTAATTTCCATCATACCAATCTTGGACCCATTCCCAAACGTTACCAGCCATATCCAACAATCCGAATGGACTAGCACCAGCTAAGAAACTTCCTACAGGCGCTCGATCAGCATAACCATCATTGATTGCTCCATTCGCATAAGTCTCAGAGCAATTGGCATCACAAAAGTTGACAAGGTTGCCAGATGGCGGCTGATTTCCCCAAGGGTACATTCTTCCATCTGTTCCACGAGCCGCTTTTTCCCACTCAGCCTCAGTCGGCAAGCGCTTCCCCGCCCAAAGGCAATAATTATCGGCTTGTTTCCACGGCACGTCTACAGCCGGATAATTTGCATAAGTCGGATTGGTATAGTAATCATCCGGTACGTCCGGGCTAGGTACATCAGTTGGACCATTGCGGTAGTTACAGGCACCGGTTTGGACACATTGATTGAACATGGCAACTGTGACTTCAGTCTCGTCTATCTTGAAAGCATCTAAAGAGACTGTGTGTTGCGGAAATTCATCTTGTTTCGCCTGCTGATCTTTTGCGCTTGCGCCCATAAGGAAATCCCCTGCAGGAATCGAGATCATCTTCATTGAATCAGTAGGCTGAGTGGGTTGAGGATTTGTAGGCGCTATAGCATTCGTTGGAAACGAAACCGATGCACTTGGAATGGAAGTTGGAACCGTAGGGCGACTCACAAGATTTCGAAAAATATAGAACAGCAACGATGTGCACAACAGCAAAGCCACAACGCTTCCTACGCCAGCCAAGCCAAACCATAAAACGCGTGATGATTTGATTTTATTCAGCCATTCCAAGGGAGGCGCTGATACTTCATGATCAAGTTGACCCTGTGCAAGTTTTTCCAATGCCAGAGCAAATTCGCCGGCTGTTCGATACCGATTATCAGGATCTCTTGCGAGTGCTTTGATCAAGACCCGCTCAACAGTCGCGGGCAGATCGGATACGAATCGCGTTGGACGCGGCAATGGCTCGGTGGCTTTCTTCACCATAATTGCCATCGGAGTATCCGCTTCGTATGGTCTGCGACCCGTCACTAATTCATACAAGATAATGCCAAGCGCGTAAATATCCGCACGCGCATCAACTGTTTTTCCCATCCCCTGTTCAGGTGCCATATACTCTGGTGTACCGAGCCCCACTCCAGTTCCGGTGAGATCAACCGTCTCTTGAGTTGACAGCATATTTGCAATCCCGAAGTCTGAGAGCATCGGCTCACCAGATTGCGTGATCAAAATATTGGATGGCTTGACATCGCGATGAATAACTTCCTGTTGATGGGCATACTCCAAAGCGCGAGCGATCGGCACAAGTAAATGAGAGGCTTGCTGCCATGGAATGGGCCTTCCCGTTTTTGCTTTCAGTGTTCCAGCCGGAATGTATTCCATGATGATATACGGCATGGAATCTTGTTCACCATAGTCCAGGACTTTTACAATGTTTGGATTAGAAAGTTGCGCTAGCACTTTCGCTTCGCGCTCGAAACGTTTGATGAACTTCGCGGACTGTTGTTGCCCCGGCAATATGACTTTAACTGCCACATTTCTTTCCAAGCGAGTGTCGAATGCTTTATAGACAGTTGCCATGCCACCTTTGCCGAGTTGTTCAAGTATGTGATAGCGTCCAAGCGATTGTCCAATTAGGCTAGGCATCTTATCTGTTTATGGAAGTCAATTATTCCATCACCAATATTACATCGCCAGCTTGGTTATGGCGCTGAACGGGCGCAACGAATGCCTATTTCATAATCGTAAATATAAGACCGTATAGTTCCGCTTCGAAGTGTGACCCCATACCACCAAACAAGAGAAGGATTGGCAAATAAGTAGAAGCCGCCGCGCAACGCTCTAAATTTTCCGCTAGAAGGTCCTTGAGGATTACTCGCGGGCGAAACAGAATAGTATTGCGAAGAGTACCAATCTGATACCCATGTCCAAACATTTCCTACCATGTCATATGCACCATATGGGCCGTTAGCATTTCCATAACTTCCCACTATCGCTGTATCAGGTTTACATCGAAAATCTTGAGATTGGCTACAATCAATAGGATTCTCCCCAAGGTCAGGCCCATTTGCACCGCGTGCGGCTTTTTCCCATTGAGCTTCGGTGGGTAATTCCGCGTGACGCCATTCGCAATAGGTTTTAGCTTGGTTCCAACTCATATAGATCACAGGGTAATTATCAAACTCGGAGTTGCCATAATAACTGGGCCGAGTATTGGACCCAGTATTCCGAGGCGGATCACAAACCCCCGCAGTCACGCAAGCTTCGTAGAGTGCATTTGTGACTTCATATTTGTCAATATAATAGGAGTCTAAATCGACTGTGTGCGCTGGCTGTTCATCAGGGTAACTAAAGCCAACAGAACCATTAGAAGCTGCATTACTTCCCATTAAAAATTGACCTGCCGGCACTGAGCGCATTGGCACACCAGAGGAATCGTGATAATCATCTGTCATGGGATGAGGGTCATATATTTGTGGCAGAAGTGAAGGAATAGAAGTAAGAGATGCAGTTGACGTTAAAATCGGGGGCAAAGACGTAAAAGTAGATGGAATAATTGTGGAAGTTGCTATCGTAATGGTTTGAGTTGCAGATGGCAACTGTGCAGAACTTTGCATTGGGGTTCGGAAAATTGAAGATAATGCAAAAAGAAGGCCAATAAAAATTATGCCAACCACAATGATGCCAATGGTGATTGTTAGCGGCAAAGCAATTCCAACCCGCTGAACCGATTGAGTCTGCTTGTTGATCATCTTCGGTTGGACTTCCATTCTATTTTCAACTGCCAGCTTGCCTGTTAGCAAATGACCCAACGCCACCGCGAATTCATCCATGTTCTGATATCTATCTTCCGGTTTCTTTGCCAACATCTTCAGTAAAACATTCTCTACAGCCTGTGGCAAATCGGGTACAAAAGTTCTTGGTCGCGGCAATGGCTCACTAGCCTGCTTGACAATCACTGCCATCGGCGTATCCGCTGTGAATGGCTTTCGTCCCACCACCATCTCATAAAAAACCACACCCAAGGAGTAAATGTCGGCACGTCCATCCACCGTTTTTGAAGTGGCTTGTTCGGGAGCCATATATTCCGGCGTGCCAACTGCCGCGCTGGTTCCGGTTAAATCCACTGTCTCTTCGAGATCAAGCATCTTAGCAATGCCGAAATCGGTGAGCATCGGTTCGCCATCAGCAGTGATGAGAATATTGGAAGGTTTTACATCGCGATGGATCATCCCTTGACGATGAGCAAAATCCAAAGCGCACGCAACGGGAATAAGTAATCTCGCCGCTTCCTGCCACGCCATCGGCTTACCGTGCAATTTGCTTTTGAGCGTACCGCTTGGCAGATATTCCATGACCAGATACGGCTTGCCTTCAAACTCGCCATAATCCGTCACTTTGACAATATTGGGATGAGTCAGTCGCGCTAAAGCCTTCGCTTCGCGCTCGAAGCGCTTCAATGCGCGTTCTACGGCGTTTTGTGGTAAGGCTTCGGTGCGGATGGCTTTAACGGCCACATCTGTTTCGAGACGGGTATCATAGGCTTTGTAAACAGTTGCCATTCCACCCTCGCCTAACTGTTCGAGAATGTGATAACGACCAAGTGATTGACCAATTAGATTAGGCATCTTTCCTCACCAAGAAATTCAATTTGATGCATCATCAATATGACATTAACGGCTTGCTCTACGGAGCGGAGCGGGCACAACGAAAACCAATGTTGTTGTTGGTAAAGGATGGATCGAAATAGAGCCGATACGATGAACGGGGAATGTTACCGTAGCCCCACGAGCCGCCTCGCACCACGCGGTATTGCCCCGAACTCGGCCCGAGCGGATTTTCAGATGGTGAGATTTGATAGTAGGTCTCTGAGTACCAATCCGCCACCCATTCCCAAACATTCCCAGCCATTTCATATAATCCATAGGGACTCTTTCCACGTTCGTAACTTCCTACCTTCGTTGTGTCCCCAATACAGTAACCATCTTCACCCAAGTAACTAGAATTAGACAAGGTGCAATCAATCCCCTCTCCCCATGGAAAAGTGCGTCCATCTGTCCCACGCGCCGCCTTCTCCCACTGCACCTCTGTTGGCAAACTCGCCCCGCGCCATTTACAATAGGTTCGCGCCATGTTCCAATCTACGTAGATTACTGGGTAATTATCATATTCCGCGTTGCCATAGTAACTTAAACGTGTTCTGGATTTGGTATCTCTCGGTGGATCACATACTCCTGCACCTACACAGGTTTGGTAGAGAGCGTTAGTCACTTCATATTTGTCCATATAGAAGGCATCCAAATACACCGTATGAGGCGGTTCCTCATTAGTCGGGTGAGGACAAAGTATATCGGGAGCGCTATACTTTCGACATTCCGCGAATGCTTTGTCAGCAGTATCACCCATCGTAAACGCCCCTTTTGACACCAGTCGCATCGGTACGCCTTTTGCGTCCGTGATTTCGGTTAGCAAAGGCGTACCGATAGGAGTGATGGTGGGAGTAAAGATCGGTGTGGAAGTGTCAGTCGGTGTGAACGTTAATTCTGGTGTCCATGTGAAAATAGGTGTTAGGGTAATCGTGGGAGTCGGAGTCAGGCTTGGCACGGTGAGATAATTGATCCTTGGTGATAGTGTAATCAATGCGAAGGCAGATAATATGCCAAGAACCACTATTCCAATAATCACTGCAGCAGAACGAGAGATAGATGGCAAAATGATTTCAATCCGCCGAGTTGCCTGGCTTGGCGCATTAACCACCTTTGGTTGAACTTCGGCTCGTTTCCCAACTGCCACTTTGCCTGCAACTAATTGTTTCAATGCAATCACAAATTCAGCCATGCTCTGATATCGATTATCCGGTTTCTTTGCCAATGTCTTGAGCAATATCTTCTCAACACCATCGGGCAAGTTGGGAGCATATTGTTTTGGTCGCGGTAATGGCTCAGTAGATTGTTTAATCAACACCGCCATCGGCGTATCGGCAATGAACGGCTTTCTCCCTGTGACCATTTCATAGAATACAATTCCCAATGCATAAATATCCGCGCGATAATCAACGAACTTCGCTGTAGCTTGCTCAGGTGCCATGTATTCCGGTGTGCCTACCGCCGAACCTGTGCCCGTCAAATCCTGGGTCTCTTCCAAATCGAGCACCTTGGCAATTCCAAAATCGGTCAACATGGGTTGTCCACGTTGCGTGAGAAGAATGTTGGATGGCTTGACATCGCGATGGATCATGTTCTGACTGTGGGCATAATCCAACGCCTCAGCAATCGGGATCAGCAGTTGCGCTGCTTCCTGCCACGGAATCGGTTTGCCCAATTTTTGCTTGAGTGTCCCGCCCGGTAAGTATTCCATCACGAAGTAAGGTGAGTCTTCGTATTCACCGTAGTCAATAATGCCCACGATATTGGGATGCGAGAGTTTAGCCAGGGCTTTGGCTTCGCGCTCAAAACGTTTAAGAATGCGATTCAACTGCTCTGGAGGACATGCCCCTCGCCGAATGATCTTAATGGCCACATCGCGTTCCAAGCGCGTGTCGTAGGCTTTATAGACCGTTGCCATCCCACCCTCGCCAAGCTGTTCTAGGATGTGATAACGTCCGAGTAATTGACCAAGGAGACTCGCCATGATTTCCCGATCATCCATCTATTTTGTTGACTTTTTCTTATTATATTATATAATTGTTGCATCACCGTCAAACCTATCTACTAAGGAGGATTACGAAATGACAACATTACATATGGAAGTTGAGAGTGCTCGGGGAACGCAAAACACAATTACCAACACGGAATCTCAACTAAGTTCCCTCTTGCAAAGCATGACCAGCAATGTAAATGGGTTGCAACCAGCATGGTTAGGAAATTCGGCTACCGAGTTTTTTAACGATTATGAGCAGTGGCGCAGCCAAATGAATAACCTTTTGGAGAGCCTCAGCACCATGGGCGTGAGGTTGGGAAACGAGATCTCTCAATGGGAAGCTGCAGCTGCAAAGTTGGAATAGTAAGCTAGTCGTACAGCTTTTCAGAATCGACTTTGTATAGCAACCCTCCTATGGGTTTAAGACTGGCCACCCAATTTGGTGAAATGACCAAAAATGGGTTGGATGGTTTCGTATTTGGTCGGTAACCAGTAAATGCGCGTTTGCTAGCGATGCAAACTCGCGTGTGATCGGTGGCATGTGCGCGTTTTGAGTCCTATGGATGATGCAGTTGTTGAAACCACGGTGCAACCTAAAAGAGGGGCGATTGCCAGTGCGCGCAGACAATTCGTCATTCAAATGCGGGAGCCATGGAAAACGCCAGAAGATGTTGTTGAGCTTCCGTCTCCTCCTCCAGCTCCACCTGCTCCAGCTCCCATTAGCCTCCTCACTACTTTCTTGCCTCCCTTCGTGATGTTGGGAGCAATGCTCCTATATGCACAAATAGCAGGTTCGACCAATTCCACGAATCTAACCTTTCTTTTCATCATGCCCATCGTTGGGATGGCCTTTCCCCTATCAAACTTAATAAATTATTATTTTCAGAAGCGTAATTACCGGAAAGCAGTGGAGCTGAGGGAGAAAAAGTACCGGGAACTATTAAGTGAGCAACGCGAGCGATTGAACGCTTTGACAACACATCAGCGGCAGCTTATGGACCGCGAGTACGCTCTGCTACCCAGAGTGATCGATATTGCACTTAAACCAAACAAAAAACATCGTCTCTGGTGGCGACGTTCGGAAGATCGGGATTTTTTATGGCTCAGGATGGGCACAGGCATCGGCAGGCCAACTTTTACCGTCAACATGCCCCGCTTTAGCGATGCTAATGAGCCATTGTTGAAGCTGGCCAGTGAAGTTGTTCAGGCGTATCAGGAAATTTCCGATCTTCCCATTTTACTAGAGTTGCCACGTGTGGGTAGTGTAGCAATTTCGGGTAAAAGCGGCAATGAACTATATGGAGTTACCCGAAAGCTGGTTTTAGACATTATCGTTCATCATTCCCCGCAGGATATTCAGCTGGCCGCGCTAACCGACTCAGAGGAAGGGCAGAAACGGTGGGAATGGTTGAAATGGGCTCCGCATACACGTGCAATCAGTCAAACAGAGAGTCTGAGGCGGCTTGCTTTTTCGCCGGCGACGGTTGACAAGTACCTCGAATGGCTTGTCAATGAATATCAATCTCGCAAGAACCCTGATCCCAATTTACGAAAGAAAGAGGGGGCGTCGAATGCAATCATTGTCATACTGGATGATGAAGGAGAAATTCGCCAGTCTGCGGATGCAAAGTTACTGGCAGCGCATGGATATAACGTAGGCATCTACCTCCTTTTTGTCGGTGGTCGGAACTGTCCTCGTGAATGTCGATCCCGTATAGATGTTTTGGATGATGAGGTCCGTTATGTTGAAACATGGGCCGGCGAGGAGAGCGGAAGACGTTTGCGCGGCAAAACCGAATTTGCGAGTTTGGTGGATTGCGAGAGAGTAGCGCGCTCAATGGCGAGTTTTGAGATTTCAACTGGTAAGGGTGCAAGCGCCCTGCCAGAGAGTGTACGTCTCACCGAAGTTTTGGATAATCCGGATCCCACACTTGATCTCCTGAACATGGAATGGGCAAACGCGCGACAGGATGAGGATCTCTTACAATTTCCTTTTGGCCTGCGCGGCGGGCGGAATGGTATGGAGCCAGTGGTGCTCAATTTATTGCCGGAGGACAAGGGCGGAATCGGTGCTTACCACACAATATTGCTGGCAACGCTTCGTAGCAG